>JAZQMH010000097.1:0-9374 GCA_045543255.1 Vescimonas sp. | reverse complement strand
CCCTGCTCCACCTCGTCCAGCGCCTTCTGGAAATGGACGATCTCAGAGCCGAAGCCGGAGAGACCGGACTGGATGGACTGGAGGTCGTCAAAGAGCATCTTCACGCTGTGGAAGAGAGGCATCTTCGCCTCACGGGCGCAGACAAGGAAGCCCGCCTGGAACAGCAGGGCGTTCAGCGCCACCGTCTTCATCGCCACGCTCTTGCCGCCCATGTTGGCGCCGGTAATGACCGTTGCGCCGCGGTCGAGGGAGATGGACACGGGGACGAAAGTTCTCCGCTGCTCGGAGAGAAGATCCACGATCTCGGGGTTCACCATGTCCACCAGTTCCAGCGCCCCATCGGTGATCTCAGGGCGGACACCGCCGTAGCGGACAGCAAAGAGGGCCTTCTGGATCATGAAGTCGAGGCGACCCACATTTTCTGCATCGGCGAGGATATCCTCCACCATGGGGGCCAGCGCCGCGCCCATCATGGCGCGCACCTTCGTCTCCTCGCTGTCCTCCTCGGCGCAGATACGGGTGCGCTCAATGCGCAGCTCGTCCTTCTCCGCATCGGTGGCGGCGTGGAACAGCTTTTCCTCTACCTTCTTCTTGGCGGCGCGAATTTCACGCAGCTTCGGCGTAGCGCTGTCGGGGATATAGAAGCCGCGAGAGCCCGTACCATCGGGATCGAGGACAGCCAACGCCTCCTTAGGGGCGTGGAACGAGAGGCCGCGGAAGGCCACCTTCTCGTTCATCTCCTCAAACAGGGGCAGGATGCCCTCCAAACGGCGCAAAAAGCCCTTCATCTCGAAAAGCTCCACATGGTCGGGGATCTCCCCTGCTGCACAACGCTTGAAAGAATTGCGGATATCCTTCATCTGACACAGGAGGATCACCGTCTTATCCATGGCGGTTTTCAATTCCTCAGCGTGGCGGACGAGACCTTCTACGTTGTAGAGCTCCTCCTCCAATGCTCCACGCTCCTCAGGGGCGTAGAACTTCAAGCGGCGAATCCGCTCGATGCCGAAGGGAGAACAGCCGTGAAGGATCTCCAAAATATACTGCAAGCCGATTTTGACTTTATCATCAAAGGTAATGTGGATCATACCATTTCCTCCCTGACATTGATGACAGGTGCATCGATGGCCTCTTTCATCTTAGCCATGAACACATCCTTGTCGAAGTGCCAACCGTAGGCGGAGAAGGGGTTGACGGTGACGCAGAGGGTACGAGCCGCCTGCTCCGTCTGCAATTTGACCTCCCGCACCTCCAATTTATCCAGTGTATCGGGGGTCAGAAGAATTTTACTGGGATCGCGGACGACCAAACGCCCCTTCCGCAGCACGCCGCTTTTTAAGAGGGGCAGCACCATGGTGTCCGTCAGCGCGCCGCCGATGAAGGCCTCGCCGTTTGCCTTGAAATCCACCTCAAGCGATTCGCCCACAGCGGGGATGGTCTCCGCCTTAGGGATGTTCATCAAGCGGTAGATGTAGGCGGTATCTGCCACCACCTTCTCCATACTCATATGGTAGCTTGCGCCGGTGCACAGTACCACGCCCTCGGCCACCGTTCTCGCGCCCAAGGACTTGCGCCCCAGTGCGCCGTCGATGATGGACTGCTCTGCACCCAGCTCGAAGAAGGCACGGGACACCTCCTGCAATTGGGTGGTGATGGACGGGCCTGCCAACTGCACACGGCCTGCGCTGCGGGCACGCATGATGACCACCTCGCCCAAGGGTGTGGGGATGCCCGTGGTCATCAAGATCTCCTTGGTCACATCGCCAAGGCGCAGCATATCCTTCGCCGTGGCGATCAGCGTCCCCTCCTGCACGAAGATGCCGGGCTTTTCCGTACCCGTCACCACGTCGGTGGACTCGCCATCGCGGCCGATGGAGGTCAGTCCCAACACGCGGTCATCCATATTGCTGAGCATCCAGTTCAGCATGGTGGTCTTGCCCGCATTTTTACACATACCCACGATGGACATGGTTTTGACGCTATGGAGTTGCTGTAATAGCTCTTGTTTCATCTCATCGCTCCCCTTCCCTTCGCAGGTAATGATGGTCGTACAGAAGGTATTATACCGCAGAAAAAGAGAAAAAGAAAGCCCCAAAAGCGATTCCCTTACCTCTTTTCCCGTTGCATTCCCCGATGGCGCTAGTGTATAATGATGGTAATCACTATTTAGGAGGCTTTTCTTATGACCAATAAGGAGCTCGTATTGAATTTTTATCGTGACTTCTGGAATGCCCATGACGTTTCTACAGTGGCGCAGTATGTTCATGAAGATTACATCCAGCACAATCCCACTGTGGAGCAGGGCCGTCAGGGTCTTGTAAACTTCGTTACCAACATCTTCTTCAAGCGTGAGGCCAAGCACGACATCGTTTTGGCGCTGGAGGATGGCGATCTGGTGGCCGTCCATGTCTATGTCACCTTCAACGACGGTGCCAAGGCCGTGGTGACCGACATCTACCGCTTGGAAAACGGCATCATTATGGAGCACTGGGACAGCGTGCAGAAATAAATATTGATACACAAGGCGCCGCCCGATGGGCGGCGTTTTTTTGCGTAAATTGGAAATAATTTATCAGGAAAACGCCCATACTGAATAGAAGTTCAAGGAGGTGCTTTCCTATGTTGACGGCCTTTTTTCGCACGGTGATCCTCTATCTTCTGCTGATGGCAGGGCTGCGGCTCACAGGCAAGCGGCAGTTGGGACAGTTAGAGCCCACGGAGCTGGTGCTGATGATGCTACTCAGCGATCTCGCCGCCGTGCCCATGCAGGATTTTGGCATTCCCCTGCTCCACGGCCTCGTCCCCATCATTACCCTTTTAGCCCTCAGCACCCTTATCAGCGCTCTGTGCTATCACCATATCCGCTTCCGCGACTTGGTCTGCGGTACGCCCGCCATTGTCATCCGTGAGGGGGTCATTCAGCAGCGGGAACTGGCGCGGAATCGCCTCACCATCGACGAGTTGCTGGAAGAGCTGCGGTTGCAGGGCGTCCTCTCCCCTGCACAAGTGAAATACGCCGTACTGGAAACGGGCGGACAATTAAGCGTCCTCCTCCGCGCCGACTGCCAGCCCACTACGCCACAGCAGATGAAGCTGCCAGTGAAGGACGATGTCCATCTCCCCACGGTGATCGTCAGCGACGGGCACTTGCTTACGAAGAACATGGAGAAGCTCCACTTGGACGAAACATGGCTCCATAAGCAGCTAAAGCTACACGCCATCCAAGACTACAAAGAGGTGTTTCTCCTCACCGTGGATGGACAAGGGACGGTGGAGATCACGAAGAAGGAGGCGGCACGATGAAAATGAAACTTCTCTCCGCAGGAGTGATCCTGCTGCTGATCCTCACAGGCTTTGGCAACAGCATCTATGTGACGGCGCGGTGCGAAGGTTGGGAGCGGCAATTGACCGCCGCAGAAGCAGCGGCGGTGGAAGAAGATTGGGAGACGGCAACCATCCAGTTAGACGCCCTGCACCGCTCGTGGGACAAGGCGGAGGATTATCTCCACATCGTGCTGCACCATGAAGAAGTGGAGGATGCGCTGGTGCTGATGCAGCAGTGCCGCCTGTTCGCCGCCTTACAGGACGGAGACGCACTTCTGGCAGCAGGAGAACAGCTCCGCTGTCAGTACCGCCATTTGGCGGAGACAGAGGAGCTGCATCTTAAAAATATATTGTGATTTACTTCTCGTTCAGGAGCTTGCTCAGCTCGGACATGAAGGTGTCGATATCCTTAAACTGACGATACACGGAGGCGAAGCGGACATAGGCCACCTCATCCACGCCTTTGAGCTTCTCCATGACCTTCTCACCGATGACCTCGGTGCTGATCTCACGGTCGAGGGAGTTCTGCAGTTCCTGCTCGATCTCGGAGGCCATACGCTCCATCTCCGCCACGGAGACGGGACGCTTTTCGCAGGAACGCTCGATACCACGCAGGATCTTGGTACGGTCGAAGCTCTGACGGCTGCCATCCTTCTTGATGACCACCATAGGCAGGCTCTCTACCGTCTCGTAGGTGGTGAAACGCTTCTCACACTGTAAGCACTCGCGGCGGCGGCGGATGCTGCTGCCCTCATCGGCGGGGCGGGAGTCCACCACTTTGCTCTCCTTATAGCCGCAAAACGGACACTTCATCTCTCTTTTCCTCCCGTTATTCTGCGGCACACACACCGCATATTTCTTGTAGTATACCACACAACCACAAGATATGGTAGTCTTTTTTTGCAATTTTTATGGGATTTGGCACCACTTTCGGCTGAAATTCATAGGATAGAGCGGACCCGACGGCGGTGAGGGGTATAATCTGCACCGCTGTTGGGGACAATGAAAGTGACCTGATTCCCTTCAGTCCAACGGGACGAAGGTACTTTCCAACGAGGCGGAGTGTGAACGAAAGTGGAGACAACTGTAAAACGCGGCGAGATCTACTACGCCGACTTAAGTCCCGTGATCGGCAGCGAGCACGGGGGC
This sequence comes from Vescimonas sp., assembly GCA_045543255.1. GTDB lineage: Bacteria > Bacillota > Clostridia > Oscillospirales > Oscillospiraceae > Vescimonas. The sequence continues at coordinate 4,901 of JAZQMH010000097.1, read as the reverse complement.
GTGCGCCCTGTCCTCATCGTGCAGAACGACACAGGCAACCGCCACAGCCCCACCGTCATCGCGGCGGCCATCACCTCACAGATGGGTAAGGCCAAGCTGCCCACCCACATTGAGCTGCAGGCCATGCGCTACGGGCTGCCCAAGGAGTCGGTGATCCTTCTTGAGCAGGTGCGGACACTGGATAAGCAGCGGCTGCGGCAGCGAATGGGACAGGTGGACAGCGATGTGATGCAGCGGGTGGATGCCGCCATCGCCGTCAGCTTCGGACTTTCCCAGCCGCGGCTTGTATAAAAGGCGGGACGATCAAATAATTAGGGTGTGCTGCACATTGCAGCACACCCTTTTTTCACATTCTCAGCAGCAGTTCGCGCTTGATAACGCTGCCGTTTTCCATATACATACGGGGTACGCGGCGGCTGACGGAGCAGACCAGTTCGTAGGGGATCGTCCCCGCAGCGGCAGCCAAATCGTTCACCGAAGTGCGGCGACCAAACACCTCCACCTCATCCCCCACCTGCACCGTGGGAAGATCGGTCAGGTCGATCATGGACATATCCATGCAGATGCGTCCCCGCTGGGGCGCAGCGCCGCCGTCGGTCATCAAGGCGCAGCGGTCAGACAACACACGCATAAAGCCGTCGGCATAGCCATAGGGCAGCACGCCCATGCGGGTGGTACGCTCCGTGGTATAGCGGCGACCGTAGCTGATGTCGGTGCCCGCACTATACGTCTTAATAGTGCTGATGGTGGTCTTGAGGGTCATGACGGGGATAAGCCCTAATTTTGCCGCCTGAGGGCCGCAGCCGTAGAGCAAAATACCGGGGCGCACCATATCCATATAGCTGTCGCTGTGGAGTGCCACCGCGCCGGAGTTGGCGCAGTGATGGAGGGGGAACTTACGCCCCAACTGTCCCTCCACCGCCTCGATCACGCGGTGGAACAGGGCAAGCTGCTTCTTGGTATAGGCAACGCTCTCTTCGTCCTCTTCATCGGACACGGCGAAGTGGGTGAAGATGCCCTCTGCCTCCAAGGCAGGGAGATTGCAGGCCTCGCAGATGCCCGCCACACCTGTGTCGAAGTGGCCGCCATCGCAGAGATAGCCCAAGCGGGACATGCCAGTGTCCACCTTGATGTGGGTCTTCAGCGTACCGCCGCAGCGGAGCGCCTCAGCGCTGTATTCATCGGCCTTGGCCTTACAGGTGACGGCTTGGGTGATGCCCAGTTCCATGATCTTGCCCACCTGCTCGGCAGGGGTATGACCCAAGATCAAAATGGGCATGGTGATGCCGCCGTGGCGCAGTTCCATAGCCTCGTCGAGGCTGGACACCGCCAAGTAGTCGCAGCCCAAGGTCTGCAGGGTGCTGCCTACCTCCACCGCGCCGTGACCGTAAGCATCGGCCTTCACCACGCCGAGGAACTTCACCGTCTCCCCCGTCAGGGCACGGAGCGTTTTATAATTGTGCTTGAGGGCGTCCAAATCGATCTCTGCCCACGTTCTCCTCAGTGTAGATTCCATCGTTATTCCTCCGCATTCTCCTCCTGCAAGGTGCAGGAAAATGCCAGCATATTCACACTCATCACCGTCTCGCCATGGTTGGAAAATTCACAGTACCGCGGCAGCAGTGTCGCCTCGTCGATCCACACGCTGCACTGTACCCCTTCGCCGCCCATGGTAGTGTCCACCTTTAAGCGGCAGCAGGGGATGTCACCCAGTGTTTCGCTGCCCTCTTCCAGCAGATACCCCGTGCCAACAGCGTGGAGCATTTGGGGCAGCGCCGCCAAGGGGCTCAACCCGCTCTTATCCCCCACCGAGGCACTTTCGCCCTCATAGTGGAGGGTCAGCTCCTCCCCCGTCACCGTGGCAGACACCCCCGCCACCGTTTCGGGTGCCGTGACGGTGACCTCCGATTTTTCGGGGGTATAGTCGCATTGCAGCGTGAAGCACCGCTCCTCGCCGCCGCTGTGGTAGGTAAGCTCCGCCTCCATCTGCGCCGTGGCAATGAGGCTGTACTGCCGCTGGATCTCGGCGGCGGAGGATACATCCTCTTTCCCGCAGGCCGTCAACAGTAGCAGCAGCAAACAAAGCGCCGTGATTGCAAGTTTTTTCATCTTCATCCCTCCGAACGACTGTATTCGGAAGGCTTTCCCTTATCCCTCGATCTCTTTATAGGCGTAGGGCAGCATATGAAGGACATCCGCAGGCGTCATGCCCCGTGCCCCCTTCTCTTTCGCCGCCATATCCCCTGCCAAGCCGTGGGTGAACACGGCGGCACAGGCCGCCTCGAAAGGCGGCATCCCCTGTCCAAGGAGACTCAGCACCATACCCGAGAGAATGTCGCCGCTGCCGCCCTTGGCAAGGCCGTTGTTGCCTGTGGTGTTCACCATGACGCGCCCATCGGGGGCTGCCACTACCGTACCGTGGCCTTTCAGCACCAGTACCACGCCCTGTTCTACAGCGAACTTCTGCGCCGCCTCCTCACGGGGCAGGGAGTTATCGCCGCCAACGCGGGCGAATTCCCCCGCGTGAGGCGTCAGCACCGTGGGTAAATCGCGGCGGCATGCCAGTACATCTATATGCCCCTCCAGCGCGTTTATGCCGTCAGCATCCAAGACAAGAGGCAGCTTCACATCCAAAAGACGGCGCACCAGCTGCTCCGTCTCGCCGTTTCGCCCCAAGCCGCAGCCCAGCAAAAAGGCATCCATGCCCTTGAGCTTTTCCCGCACTGCCGCTTCTGCCGCCAGCGATACGCCGCCTGCTTTTTCGGGCAGGGGTGCAGGCATGGCGCTGTCGCATTTAGCGGCAACCACAGGCCACACGCTCTCGGGCACACCTAAGAACACCAAGCCGCTGCCGCTGCGGACGGCGGCCTCTGCCGCCAAGTAGGGCGCGCCGGTATAGCCCACCGCGCCGCACAGGCCGTAGACCTTCCCAAACGTCCCCTTGTGACCCATGGGGTCACGGCAGGGCAGCACACTTTTTACAAAGGCGGCAGTGATGTCCATAGCGTTCTCCTTATATACTATGTTTCTTACAGTATACCACACCTGTCAATATTGTTTTTTTGGTAAAACTTCTCTTGCAAAAGGGGGGAAACTATGTTATAACTGGTAGCAAGTGAAATGCAATGATTGAGAAGTACCGAGCAAAACGCGATTTTCAGAGAGGGTCGGTCACCGGCTGAAAGCCGACCTAAAGAGCCGCACGGTGTTCGCTCAGGAGCTGCCGCGAGGAAATGCGCGGACGGGTCATCCCCCGTTATCGGGAAACGAGTGCGCGGTAAGACCGCGAATTTGGGTGGTACCACGGAAGGTATGTTTTCACGTCTTTCGTCCCTAAAGTTGGGGATGAGGGGCGTTTTTTTGATGCCTGCATCCCAAATAGACCACAATAGAAATCGGAGGAATCGTCTATGCGAGAGAAGATCGAAGCCGTATTGCGGGAGGGCTTGGACGCCATCGCCGCAGTGAAGAGCGAGCAGGAACTGCAGGAAGTCAAGGCCGCTTACCTTGGCAAGCAGGGTACGCTGACGGCATTTATGAAGGAAGTCCCCAAGCTCCCCGTGGAGGAGCGTCCCGAGATGGGTAAGGCGGTCAATGCTGTGAAGGTGCAGCTGTCTGACGCCGTCGAGGCACGCCGCACGGAGCTGAAGCTGCAGGTCTCCCAGATCCCCGCCGACTTTGACTGCACCATCCCCGGTGAGATGCCCCCCGAGGGCGCGCTGCACCCCATTACTCAGATGTGCTATGACCTGAACGACGCCTTCCGCTCCATGGGCTTTGAGGTGTATCAGGAGGATGACCTTACCAGCGAGTATTATGCATTCGATAACCTGAACTTCCCGCCCCAGCATCCTGCCCGCGAGAGCATGGATACCTATTGGCTGGAGGGTCACGATAAGGGCGAGGCCAACGAAAAGCTGTGCCTGCGTCCCCATCTGACGGGTGGTTCTGTCCGCTATCTCCAGACCCATAAAGCACCTTTCCGCTTTGTCTATCCCGGTCACGTCTACCGTAACGAGACCACCGACGCCCGCCATGAGCGCGCTTTCTTCCAGTACGAGGCGCTGCTGGTGGACAAGAACGTCACCTTCACCGCCGGTAAGGTGATGATCAAGAGCATCCTCTCCAAGGTGTTCGGCCGCGATGTACCGGTGCGTATGCGCCTTGGCTTCTTCCCCTTCGTGGAGCCCGGCTTTGAGATCGACATGGGCTGCCTCGTCTGCGGCGGTAAGGGCTGCAGCGTGTGCAAGCACGTTGGCTGGATCGAGATCATGCCCGGTGGTACGCCTCATCCCAATGTCCTGCGTGCCGCAGGTCTCGACCCCGATGAGTACACCGGCTTCTATGTCAACATCGGCCTTGACCGTCTGGTCATGATGCGCTACGGCGTGGACGATGTGCGTATGTTCCACGGTGCGGATCTGCGCTTCCTCAAGCAGTTCCATTAATCGAAAGGAGGAAAACGAGCTATGAAAATTTCCCTCAATTGGATCAAGGATTATGTGGCGCTGCCCGAGGATATGGATCTGATGCAGCTGAGCTACGACCTCACCATGTCCACCGTGGAGGTGGAGGGTACTGAGGACCTCGCCAAGCGCTTTGACAATATGGTGGTGGGCGTTATTAAAGAAGTCCTGCCCCATCCCAATGCCGACAGCCTGAAGGTCTGCAAGACCGACATCGGCGGCGGTGATATTAAGGAGATCGTCTGCGGCGGTGTGAACCTCCGTGACGGTATGCGCGTTGCCGTTTCTCTGCCCGGTGCCATCGTCCGCTGGCACGGTCAGGGCGACCCCGTGGAGATCAAGAAGAGCAAGCTCCGCGGCGTGGAGAGCTACGGTATGATCTGCGCCTCCTCTGAGCTGGGTCTTGCCGACCTCTTCCCCGCTGCCGAGGAAGCA
>JAZQMH010000096.1:0-14548 GCA_045543255.1 Vescimonas sp. | reverse complement strand
GGATTCTCCATCTGTGCGAAGGTGGGGATGATGATGTTGTTTTCCTTGGCCTTGGCGATGTTGTTTGCAAGACCCTTCTTGTTAATGGACAGATCGATCATTTCTTCTTCTCCTCCTGCTGTTTGTTGGCATCGATGTAAGAATAGAGTGTGTATTTGGAAATACCAAAGTATTTTGCGACTTTATCGGTGGACTTGGTGACGAGGAACGCACCTGCCTCATTGAGGAAGCGGATGGCCTTCACCTTATCATCTTTATTCATCAGCGCCACAGGTTTGCCTACCAGCTGCACCGACTGTTCAATCAGTTCATCCAGTACATCGTTGACGTTGATGATCTTCTGGGGCTCGGTCTGCTCACGGTCACGGGGCAGCATGAACTCACCCAGCTCCTGATGCATCATCATAAAGTTGCTGATGTCATAATTAATAGAGAGGATGGCCGTCACCGCGCCGCGGCTGTTACGGATATATAAAGACGAGGACTTCAAAATCTTCCCATCGGGGGTGCGGCTGAGGTAGCACAGATGATCTTGGGGCTGACGCTCCTGATGCTCCAACTGATCCAACACCACCTGAGAAGCACCGTCACCCACCTTACGGCCGGAAACGTGACCGTTTTCAATGTGGACAATAGTGCGATCGGAATGGCCGGCGGATACATCGTGGACGACCACCTCGCAGTGGTCACCAAACTGAGCGGCAATACCGGCGGCAAGCTGTTTCAGCAATTCAAAACGCTTTGTCTCCATGGGCATTACTCCTTTTTTTCTTTCGTCGGTCTTTCTTTACATCTATATGATACCACACTTTTTTGCGAAATCAACACTTTCTCAAAAAAATTTTTTAGGTTTGATAAATTTTTGTTTGACATCTGTCGTGACTGTGATATTATAGGGGTGTGGAGCAAGGTATGTCACCGCTCTACATATAAATATGGTTAGTAACAAACTCACATATAAAATTCTGTGGAGGTACATGTTATGGATTTCGAAGCCATCAAAAAAGCTGCTGAAGGTTACAAGCCTGCTATGAGCCGCTTCCTGCGGGATATGATCGCGATCCCCAGCGAGAGCTGCGAGGAAGAGGGCGTCGTCCGCCGCATCGCACAGGAGCTGGAGGCTCTTGGCTATGACAAGGTGGAGATCGACAAGCTGGGCAACGTGATCGGTTGGCTGGGCGACGGTGACAAGATCATCGCCATCGACAGCCACATCGACACCGTGGGCATCGGCAACATCAACAACTGGGAACACGATCCCTACGAGGGCTACGAGACCGACGACATTATCTACGGTCGCGGCGGCTCCGATCAGGAGGGCGGCATGGCCTCTGCTGCTTACGGCGGCAAGATCATGAAGGATCTGGGTCTCCTGCCTGAGGGCTATAAGCTGATGGTGGTGGGCACCGTGCAGGAAGAGGACTGCGACGGTATGTGCTGGCAGTCCATCGTCAACGAGTACTTTGACGGTCCCGAGGATGCCCGCAGCAAGATCGAGTTCGTCATCTCCACCGAGCCTACCGACGGCGGTATCTATCGCGGTCACCGCGGCCGTATGGAGATCCGTGTGGATGTCCGCGGCATCTCCTGCCACGGCTCTGCTCCCGAGCGCGGCGACAACGCCATCCATAAGATGGCGGAGATCCTGCTGAACGTCCGTGACCTCAACGAGAACGACGCAGGCGATGATAAGGAGATTAAGGGTCTGGTGAAGATGCTGGATCCCAAGTATAACCCCGAGCACTATGAGGATGCCCGCTTCCTGGGCCGTGGTACCTGCACCACCTCTCAGATCTTCTACACCTCCCCCTCCCGCTGCGCCGTGGCTGATAGCTGCGCTATCTCCATCGACCGCCGCATGACCGCAGGTGAGACCTACCAGTCCTGCCTCAAGGAGATTGAGGATCTGCCCGCCTGCAAGAAGTACGCCAAGGACGTGAAGGTGTCCATGTACATGTATGATCGTCCCGCTTGGACGGGTCATGTATACGAGACGGAGTGCTTCTTCCCCACTTGGATCAACAAGGAGTCCGCTCCTCACGTGCAGGCTCTCATCGATGCTCACCACGGTCTGTGGGGCACCGAGCGTCTGATGCCTACGGAGCTGGCTGCTGAGAAGCGTGTGGGTCGTCCCCTCACCGATAAGTGGACCTTCTCCACCAACGGCGTGTCCATTCAGGGCCGTTACGGTATCCCCTGCGTTGGCTTTGGCCCCGGTGCTGAGTCTCAGGCTCACGCCCCCAACGAGGTGACCTTCAAGCAGGATCTGGTGACCTGCGCCGCTCTGTACGCCGCCGTTCCCGGCCTCTACAAGCCCGAGAACAAGGACGGCTCCGCCACCTCCTTCCGTCAGGAGCTGACCGGTAACGACATCAAGTAATTCGAAAAAAGTTTGCCGCAGGCGGCAAATTCTGCGAAGCAAAAAAAGTATAAAATATAGTAATTAACTGTTTAAGGAGAAGAGATTTATGAGCAAGACTGTTGAGCTGGCACGTCATCTTGAGACCCTCAAGATCAACGACATGTACAAGAACGATTTCTATTGGACTTGGGATAAGACCGATGATGAAATCGACGCCGTTTTCACCGTGGCTGACGCACTGCGCGATCTCCGCGAGCGCAATAAGTCCACCCGCGTGTTTGATTCCGGTCTCGGCATCTCCATCTTCCGCGACAATTCCACCCGTACCCGTTTCTCCTTCGCCTCCGCCTGCAACCTGCTGGGCCTCGAGGTGCAGGATCTGGATGAAAAGACCTCTCAGATCGCCCACGGCGAGACTGTCCGTGAGACTGCCAACATGGTCTCCTTCATGGCAGACGTGATCGGTATCCGCGACGATATGTTCATCGGCGAGGGTCATAAGTATCAGAAGACCTTCATGGACGCTGTGAAGGAAGGCTATCGTGACGGCGTGCTGGAGCAGCAGCCCACGCTGGTGAACCTGCAGTGCGACGTGGATCACCCCACCCAGTGCATGGCCGATATGCTGCACGTCATCCACCACTTCGGCGGCGTGGAGAACCTGAAGGGCAAGAAGGTTGCTATGACTTGGGCATACTCCCCCTCCTATGGTAAGCCTCTGTCCGTGCCTCAGGGCGTCATCGGCCTGTTCACCCGTTTCGGTATGGACGTGGTGCTGGCTCACCCCGAGGGCTATGAGGTCATGCCCGAGATCGAGGAGGTTGCCAAGCGCAACGCCGAGGCTACGGGCGGCTCTTACTACAAGACCAACTCCATGGCTGAGGCCTTCAAGGATGCCGACATCGTCTATCCCAAGAGCTGGGCTCCCTTCGCCGCTATGGAAGAGCGCACCAAGCTGTACGCCGCAGGCGACAAGGATGGCATTGCCGCTCTGGAGAAGAAGCTGCTGGCACAGAACGCCGAGCATAAGGACTGGGCCTGCACCGAGGAGATGATGGCTCTGACCCGCGACGGCAAGGCTCTCTACATGCACTGCCTGCCCGCCGACATTACGGGCCTCAGCTGCGCCGAGGGCGAGGTGGACAACTCCGTGTTCGACCGCTACATCATCCCCCTGTACAAGGAGGCTTCCTACAAGCCCTACATCATCGCCGCTATGATCTTCCTTGCACAGGTCAAGGATCCCGTCCGCGCTCTGATGGCTATGGACGAGGCTCCCGAGCAGCGTAAGTGCTTCTAACATAACTCCGCAGCAATAGCGGGAGGCCTCCCCTCCCGCTATCGCTAATTCTTCATTTTGAATGAGGTAAACGTATATGAGCAAGATCGTCATCGCCCTTGGCGGTAACGCGCTGGGCAATACCCTTCCCGAACAGGCAGAGGCCGTGAAGATCACCTCCCGCGCCGTGGTGGACCTCATTGAGGCAGGTCATCAGGTGGTGGTGGCTCACGGTAACGGCCCCCAGGTGGGCATTATCAACAACGCCATGTCCGCCCTTCAGAAAGAAGACCCCAAGCAGGGCTTTACGCCCCTGTCCGTGTGCGGCGCTATGAGCCAAGCCTACATTGGCTACGACCTGCAGAACGCCTTCCGCGAGGAGCTCCTCAACCGCGGGATCAACAACATCCCCGTTTGCTCCATCGTGACGCAGGTGGAGGTGGATCCCGCCGATCCCGCCTTTGAAAATCCCACCAAGCCCATCGGTAAGTTCATGACCGAGGAAGAGGCCAAGGTCTACGCTGAAAAGACGGGCTATATTGTCAAAGAGGACGCAGGCCGCGGCTGGCGGCGCTATGTGGCCTCTCCCAAGCCCTGCCACATCATCGAGGCAGGCGCCATCCGCGCCCTCAGCGATGACGGTCATCTGGTCATCTGCTGCGGCGGCGGCGGTATCCCCGTGATCCGTACGGAGCACAACCACCTCAAGGGCGTGGGCGCTGTCATCGATAAGGACTTCGCCTCTGAGCTGCTGGCAGAGCTGCTGGATGCCGACGTGCTGGTGATCCTCACCGCCGTGGAGCAGGTAGCCATCAATTTCGGTAAGCCCGATCAGCAGAACCTCTCCGAGCTTACCCCCGCACTGGCTCGTCAGTACATCGCCGAGGGTCAGTTCGCCCCCGGTTCCATGCTGCCCAAGGTGGAGGCCGCCGTAAAGTTTGCCGAGTCCAAGCCCGGACGCAAAGCCCTCATCACCCTGCTGGAGAAGGCCAAGGAGGGCATCGCAGGTACAACGGGTACGGTCATCCATCAGTAAACAATTTCCCTGCAGACGGGGCGACCGCAAGAAAACGTGAAGATTTTTCAGGTTTTATGAATTTTTGTTGAAATCTGTAAGCGGTTGGTGTATAATAGTCCCGTTCCTAAAAACAATGTGAATTTCGGGTACTGCCCGTGTTCATCCGCACGGTAAATTCTCTATGCCGTGTGTGAAATTTGATTAAGGAGGAAAACAAGTAATGAAGAAGTTTCTTGCTCTGATCCTGGCTCTGGTCATGGCTCTGTCTCTGGTGGCCTGCGGTAACGACGCACCTCCCGCTGATGACGGCGCTGCCGATGACGGTGCTGCCGCTCCCGCTGTCAAGGTTGGTTTCATCTGCCTGCATGATGAAAACTCCACCTATGACCTGAACTTCCTCAACGGCGCCAAGGAGGCCATTGCCAACCTGGGTCTGACTGAGGCTGACTACATCATCAAGACCAACATCCCCGAGGGTCAGGAGTGCTATGAGGCCGCTATGGACCTGGTCGATGCCGGCTGCAACATCATCTTCGCCAACTCCTTCGGCCATGAGCCCTACATGCTGCAGGCTGCTCAGGAAGTTCCCGATGTTGAGTTCTGCCACTCCACTGGTACTATGGCTCACACCGCAGGTGTTGCCAACTATCACAACGCTTTCGCCTCCATCTATGAGGGTCGTTTCCTGGCCGGTGTCGCTGCCGGTATGAAGCTGAACGAGATGATCGAGGCCGGTGAGATCACCGCTGATCAGGCCAAGATGGGCTATGTCGGCGCTTTCACCTACGCTGAGGTGGTTTCCGGTTACTCCTCCTTCTATCTGGGCGCTAAGTCCGTCTGCCCCTCCGTCACCATGGACGTGACCTTCACCGGTTCCTGGTACGATGAGGCTCTGGAGAAGGAAGGCGCACAGAAGCTGATCGACGGCGACTGCGTCCTGATCTCCCAGCACGCTGACTCCCTGGGTGCTCCTACCGCTTGCGAGAACGCTGGTGTCCCCAACGTCTCCTACAACGGCTCCACTCAGGCTGCCGGCCCCAACACCTACATCATCTCTTCCCGCATCAACTGGGCTCCTTACTATGAGTTCGCTATCAACGCTGTGAAGAACGGCGAGGCTATCCCCGCTGACTGGACCGGCACTCTGGCCACCAAGTCCGTGCTGCTGAGCGATGTCAACGAGTCCGTTGCTGCTGCCGGCACTGCTGAGAAGCTGGCTGAGGTTCAGGCTCAGCTGGAGGCTGGTACCCTGCACGTCTATGATTGCTCCACCTTCACCGTCAAGGGCGAGAATCTGACCTCCTATCTGGCTGACGTCGACACCGACGCTGAATACACTCCCGACACCGAGGTCGTTGAGAACGGCGTGTTCTATGAGTCCAAGTTCCGTTCCGCTCCTTACTTCGATCTGGAGATCGACGGCATCACCCGTCTGGATGTTGCTTTCTAATCAAAGCACCAGTATCTGATTAAAAAACAGGCTGCCTTTTGGCAGCCTGTTTTTTTGCCGTGGGGCACGGACATTTGTCAATTTCTCCAAAAATCACCCAAAAAATTTTTCTGCCTCCAAAAATATTTTTTGGTCACAGAACATTTACTTTATTCATAAGGTATGCTACAATGGCAGAGTGGAATAACAATGGGGTGGGGCTTACCATTTTCACCCACCTTGAGAAAGGATGACAGCCTTGGAAACTGTAAAGAACGCCATTAAAATGGAGAACATTACCAAGCGCTTCGGCAGTGTTGTGGCCAACAACGGCATCAACATGGAGCTGCACGAGGGCGAGATTTTGTCGCTGCTGGGCGAAAACGGCAGCGGTAAAACAACGCTGATGAACATGCTCTCCGGCATCTACTTCCCTGACGAGGGACAGATCTACATCCATGATAAGCCTGTGACCATTGCTTCCCCCAAGGATGCTTTCGACCTCGGTATCGGTATGATCCATCAGCACTTCAAGCTGGTCGATCTCTTTACCGCTACGCAGAACATCATCCTTGGTCTGGAGGGTAAGCTGGATCTTGCCAATGCCCGTAAAAAAGTGCAGGAGATCTGCGACAAGTACGGTTTTGACATTGATCCCGACATGAAAATCTACGACATGTCCGTTTCTCAGAAGCAGACGGTGGAGATCGTGAAGGTTCTCTATCGCGGCGCGGATATTCTCATCCTCGATGAGCCTACCGCCGTGCTGACGCCTCAGGAGACGGAGAAGTTGTTCGCCGTCATGCGCAACATGAAGGCCGACGGCAAGAGCCTTATCATCATCACCCACAAGCTCCACGAGGTGCTGGACGTGTCCGACCGTGTGGCAGTGCTGCGTAAGGGTGAGTACATCGGCGATGTGGCGACCAAGGATGCCAACCAGCAGTCTTTGACGGACATGATGGTGGGTCGTGCCGTGAGCCTTAACATCGACCGCCCCGAGCCCAAGAACGTAGAGCCCCGTCTGGTGGTGGACGGCCTTACGGTGTTCGATGAGCTGGGCGTCAAGCGTCTTGATGACGTTTCCTTCTCCATCAACTCCGGCGAGATTTTGGGTATTGCCGGTGTTGCCGGCTCCGGTCAGCGTGAGCTGCTGGAGTCTATTGCAGGCCTCTACCCCATCTCCTCCGGTTCCATCACCTTCAATCCCCCTGAGGGCGGCGAGAGCCTGAACATGGTGGGCAAAGACCCCATGGACATCCGCAAGGCGGGTATCGCCATGAGCTTCGTGCCGGAGGATCGTCTCGGCATGGGTCTGGTGGGCTCTATGGGTATGACCGGCAACATGATGCTCCGCTCCTGGCGTAAGGGCAAGGGCATCTTCCTCAACCGCAAGGAGCCTGAGGCACTGGCCAATCAGGTGTGGCATGACCTTGAGGTGGTCACCCCCTCCACCAACTTCCCCGTGCGCCGTATGTCCGGCGGTAACGTGCAGAAGGTGCTGGTGGGTCGTGAGATCGCACAGGCACCCGCCGTGCTGATGACGGCCTACGCCGTCCGCGGCCTCGATATCAATACATCTTACACCATCTATAACCTGCTGACCGAGCAGAAGATGCAGGGCGTCGCCGTCGTCTACGTTGGCGAGGATCTGGACGTTCTGCTGGAGCTGTGCGACCGTATTCTCGTGCTGTGCGGCGGTCAGGTCTCCGGCGTGGTAGATGCCAGAACCACCGACAAGATGGAAGTCGGTGCGCTGATGACCCGCATGGGAGGAGGTAAGGATCATGCGTAAAGAATCCCTGTTCCATATTTCCAAACGCGAAACCCTGCCTCTGCCTAAGGCATTGGCGATCCGCCTCGGTATTATCTTACTCTCGCTGATCTTCTGCGGTTTGGTAACCATGGTGCTCACCGGTGAGAATCCCATCGGCGTGTACGGCACGATCCTCGATGGTGCTTTCGGTTCTTCCCGCCGTACGGGCGTGACGTTCCGTAATGTGGCCATCCTGCTGGGTATCTCTCTGGCCGTGACCCCCGCCTTTAAGATGCGCTTTTGGAACATCGGTGCGGAGGGTCAGGTGCTGATCGGCTGCTTGGCTACCACCGCCTGCATGATCCTGCTGGGCGACAAGCTGCCCAACATTTTGGTCATCATTATCTCCCTCATCGCCGCCATCGCTGCCGGCGCTCTGTGGGGCTTCCTCCCCGCCTTCTTCAAGGCTAAGTGGAACACCAACGAGACCCTCTTCACCCTGATGATGAACTACGTGGCTACCCAGCTGTCCGCCTTCTTCATCATCGTGTGGGAAGTGCCTAAGGGTGCCGGTAAGATCGGTATCATCAACCAGTCCACCAAGGCCGGCTGGCTGCCCGAGATTGCCAACGCTTACTTGCTGCCCATTCTGGTGGTTGCCATTCTGACCGGTGTTATGTACCTCTATCTGCAGTACTCCAAGCACGGCTATGAGATCGCCGTCGTGGGTGAGAGCCAGCGTACGGCAAGCTATGCAGGTATCAAGGTGGATCGTGTCATCATCCGCACCATGGTGTTCTCCGGTGCGTTGTGCGCCTTCATCGGCTTTATGCTGACGGCAGGCATCGACCACACTCTGACCACCACCATCGTGGATGGCCGCGGCTTTACCGCCGTCATGGTCTCGTGGATGTCTAAGTTCAATCCCTTCATCATGATCGCATCCTCCCTGCTGCTGGTCACCATGGAGCGCGGTGCTACGGAAGTTTCCAGCTCTCTGGGCTTGAACCACTCCTTCGCGGATATTCTGACGGGTATTATCCTGTTCTTCATTATCGCTACGGAGTTCTTTATCACCTACAAGGTCACCCTGCGCAAGAACGGCAAGAAGGAGGGCTAAGAGATGTTTGACTTTGTATCTTTCTTCCCCCGTGCCGTCATGCAGGGTATCCCCCTGCTGTTCGGCAGTACCGGTGAAATTCTGACGGAGAAATCCGGTAACCTGAACCTCGGTATCCCCGGCATCATGTATGTGGGCGGTATCAGCGGCGTTATCGGTGCATTCTTCTATGAGCAGTCCGTGGGCCCCGATGGGGTGATGAACGGTCTGCTGGCAGTGCTGATCCCCTTCCTGTGCTCCCTGCTGGGCTCTCTGCTGATGGGCCTTCTGTACTGCTTCCTGACCGTTACCCTACGTTCCAATCAGAACGTGACGGGTCTTGCCATGACCACCTTCGGCGTGGGCGTGGGTAACTTCTTCGGCGGCTCTCTTATTAAGCTGACCTCCAGCGAAGTGCCCTCCATCGCTCTGGGCCGCACCAGTGTGTTCTTCAAGACGGCACTGTTTGGCGAGACCAACGGTTGGTTCGGTCAGATGTTCCTCAGCTATGGTTTCCTGGCGTATCTCGCCATCATCATCGCGCTGGGTGCATCCTTCTTCCTGAACCGCACCCGTCCGGGTCTGCACCTGCGGGCCGTGGGTGAGAGCGCTTCCACCGCCGACGCTGCCGGTATCAACGTCACCCGCTACAAGTACCTCTCCACCTGCATCGGCTCTATGATCGCAGGTTTGGGCGGTCTGTACTACGTGATGGACTATGCCAACGGCGTGTGGTCCAACAACGCATTCGGTGACCGCGGCTGGCTGGCTATCGCGCTGGTTATCTTCACCATTTGGCGTCCCAGTGCCAGCATCTGGGCCTCCATTCTCTTCGGTGGTCTGTACATCCTCAACATCTACCTGCCTACCGGCGGTCAGATGGCTCTTATGGAGCTGTACAAGATGCTGCCCTACGTCATCACGCTGCTGGTGCTGATCTTCGTGTCCCTGCGTAAGAAGCGTGAGGATCAGCCCCCTGCATCTCTGGGTCTCAGCTACTTCCGCGAAGAACGCTGACAACTGTTTTACCTGTCCCCTGCCGCCCCTTTGCGGCGGGGGACTTTTTCTCAAATTTAGAAGCGAGGTGTGCTTATGGCAACGCTGCTGATTAAAAATATCTCTCAGCTGATTACTTGTGACGATGCTGACCGCGTGCTTCAGAAGGTGGACATCCTCTGCGAGGATGGGTTTATTAAGACCATCGCCCCCGCCATTGCGGCGGAGGCCGACGAGGTGCTGGATGCCACGGGGATGCTGTGCTACCCCGGACTTATTAACACACACCATCACCTGTATCAAATCTTCTCCCGCAATCTGCCCCAAGTGCAGAACATGGAGCTGTTTGACTGGCTGAAAACCCTGTACGAGATTTGGAAAAACCTCGACAGCGACGTGATTCGCCTCTCCTCCATGACGGGCATGGGGGAGCTGATGAAGCACGGCTGCACCACCGTTTTTGACCACCACTACGTGTTCCCCCACGGCAGCGGCGACCTCTTGGGGGCGCAGAAAGCGGCAGCGGATGCGCTGGGCGTGCGCCTCTACATGAGCCGCGGCAGCATGGATTTGAGCGTGAAGGACGGCGGTCTGCCGCCCGACAGCGTGGTGCAGACGGTGGACGAAATTATGGCTGACTCCATGGCGGCTATCGAGAAGTATCACGACACCTCTTACGGCAGTATGTGCCGCGTGGCGCTTGCTCCCTGCTCCCCCTTCTCCGTGTCGGCGGAGCTGCTGCGGCAGAGCGCCATCCTCGCCCGTCAGTACGGCGTGCGGCTGCACACCCACCTGTGCGAGACGAAGGACGAGGAGAATTTCATGCTGGAGCGCGAGGGCTGCCGCCCCTTGGCCTATATGGAGCGCCTCGGCTGGGTGGGCAGCGATGTGTGGTATGCCCACGGCATCCACTTTAACGAGGAAGAGCTGCGGCTTTTGGCAGCCACCCAGACAGGTGTGGCACACTGCCCCATCTCCAACATGAAGCTGTCCTCGGGCATTGCCCGCATCCCCGAGATGCTGGAGCTGGATGTGCCTGTGGGCTTGGCGGTGGACGGCAGCGCCAGCAACGACGGCAACAGCCTCTTGGAAGAGCTGCGGGTGGCGTATCTCCTCCACCGCCTCAACTCCAGCAAGGCCGCCCCCACGGGCTACGACATCCTCAAGATGGCGACTCGCGGCAGCGCCCGCCTCTTGGGGCGCGATGACATCGGGCAAATCGCCGTGGGCAAGTGCGCCGATATGTTCTTCATTGACGAGAATCGTTTGGAGCTGGTAGGCGCGGATTACGATGTAAAGTCGGTGTTGGGCACGGTGGGTGTCCGTGGGCCTGTGGACTACACCATCGTCCATGGACGGGTCACGGTACAGGACGGGCGCTTGGTGCAGGTGGACGAGGGCAAGCTGGCTCACGAGGCAAACGAAAAGTGCCGCGCTTATCTTTCGATGTAAAAGAGGTAACACTATGGCTGTTTCTATTATGTTAGGTGACATTACCGAATCGAAGGTGGATGCCATCGTCAACGCCGCCAACTGTACGCTCCTCGGCGGCAGCGGCGTGGATGGGGCGATCCACCGCGCCGCAGGGCCGAAACTGCTGGCCGAGTGCCGTACCTTAGGGGGCTGCGAGACGGGTAAGGCGAAGATCACCGCTGCCTACGACCTCCCCTGCCGCTATGTGATCCATACCCCCGGCCCTATTTGGCGGGGCGGCAACAATGGTGAGGCGGCGCTGCTGCGCTCCTGCTACGAGTCCTGTTTGGAATTGGCCCTGCAGCATGGCTGCAAGAGCGTGGATTTCCCCTCCATCTCCACGGGAGTCTATGGCTACCCCATTGCACAGGCGGCACATATCGCCCTCATGGTGCTGATGGACTTTTGGCGCAAGCACCCCGAGATGGAGCTGCGGATGGTGTGCCACAGTCCCGAAGCCCTGCGGGTCTATCAGGTGGACTGGAATATGTACTACCAAGAGACGAAGCCGCAGCACTAAAAGAGCATAACAAAACCGCCGCACATTTCGTGCGGCGGTTCTCTGCGTTTACTTTTAGATCTTGATCAGCTCATATTCGCAAGTGCCGATACCCAACTTTTCACCGTGGGTGAGGCAGGACATCCAGTCGGTGCCGGGGTGCATACGGTGGAAGTAATCGTGGTCGTCGTGGTCGCCCTCTTCCAAGATGCTGCCGTGGAGGATGGGCTGGGCGAGGACGGCATCGGCGCAGGCCTTGACCAGTGCCACGGGGTCGAAGGAGGCGAACATACCCACATTGGGGACGATGGCGGCATCGTTCTCGCTGTGGCAATCGCAGTTGGGGGACACATCAATAACGAGGGAGATGTGGAAATGGGGACGACCGTCCAGCACCGCCTTGGAGTACTCGGCGATTTTCTTATTGAGGTTGGTGGTAGTCTCGTCCCAATTCACCACGATGGCATTGCAGGGGCAGATGGCGATGCAGCGACCGCAGCCCACGCACTTGTCGTGGTCGATAGCGGCCTTCTTATCGGTGACGGTGATGGCGCTGTGGGCGCAGATGCGGGTACAAGCGCCGCAGCCCACGCAGTGCTTCTGAGAAACGCGGGGCTTACCGGAGTTGTGCTGCTCCATCTTCCCGGCGCGAGAGCCGCAGCCCATACCGATATTCTTCATAGCGCCGCCGAAGCCAGCCTCCTCATGGCCCTTAAAGTGGCTGAGAGAGACGAAGACATCGGCATCCATGACGGCGCGGCCGATCTTGGCCTCCTTCACCAGTTCGCCGCCCACTACGGGGACTTCCACTTCGTCGTTACCCTTCAAGCCGTCGGCAATGATGATCTGACAGCCGGTGGTCATGGGGGAAAAGCCGTTGAGCATGGCGCTGTCCATGTGATCCAGCGCGTTCTTACGACCGCCTACATACAAGGTGTTGCAGTCGGTGAGGAAGGGCTTGCCGCCACGCTCCTTAATGAAATCCGCCACCGTCTTTGCCCAGTTGGGGCGCAGGAAGGCCAAGTTGCCGGGCTCACCGAAATGGAGCTTGATGGCCACATATTTCTTGTCAAAGTCGATCTCGCCCATGCCCGCCGTGGTCATCAAACGGGTCAGCTTCTGCTGCAAATTCTCACGGTAGGTGGCGCGGAGATCCGCGTAGTACACTTTAGATGCCATAATCGTTTCCCTCTCTGCAAAAAGTTTTCCGTAATTCTACTCTATCATATTTCTGCGCCGTATGCTATACTGAATTGAGATTTTTTTGAGAGGAGGAGGCCGCCATGCGCCTTTTGACGCTGCATATTACGGAAGAAATGGCCTCGCGGAAGGTGCTGCACCTGCTGCGGGGAGAGTTGGGGCTGTCCTCCTCCCTTGTGAAGTCCCTCAAATGGCGGGAAAATGCCATCCTCTTAAATGGGGAGCGAGTCAACACCGACGTGCGGGTAAAGGCGGGAGATGTGCTGACGGTAAACGTCGCCGATCGCGAAGAAGCGGTAGAAATTGATACCTCCGTACCCCTGCCGCAGGTGCTGTGGGAGGATGATGACCTGCTCATTATCAACAAGCCGTCGGGCATCA
The DNA here is from genome assembly GCA_045543255.1 of Vescimonas sp. GTDB lineage: Bacteria > Bacillota > Clostridia > Oscillospirales > Oscillospiraceae > Vescimonas. The sequence goes on along the minus strand of JAZQMH010000096.1, from coordinate 1,056 downwards.
CCGTCCACGCCGCGGCGCTGACGGGAAATCCTGTAACGGTGGAGAAGATGGTGGCGCGGTACTTAGGGGTTGGGGCGTTCCATCCTGTGAACCGTCTTGACCGCGGCGTCAGCGGTATCATGGTGGTGGCGAAGAACGCTCATGCCCATGCCCGCACCATGGCGCTCCTTCACACCGATGATTTTCGCCGCGAATATCGCGCCATCTGCCACGGCGTCCCCTCCCCTGCTGCGGGGAAAATCGACCTGCCCATCGGGCGGGACAATTCTTCGGCGGTGAAGCGGAAAATTGACCATGAGGGACAGCCCTCCCTAACGGAATATGAGGTGCTTGCCGTTTGCCCCGAGGGGGCACTGCTGCGGCTGCGCCCCCTCACAGGGCGGACACATCAGCTGCGGCTCCACATGGCGGCAATGGGGCATCCCCTGCTGGGGGATTGGCTCTATGGCACGGAGCATCCCGCTCTCCCCCACCGCGTGGCGCTCCACTCCTATGAGCTGTGGCTCACCCATCCCATCACAGGGGAGAAGCTGCACATCACGGCAACCTTGCCGCAGGAAATGGAACAATTACTATAAAAACAGCGGATAAGCAAGACTTATCCGCTGTTTTTGTTCACTTTTTTCGGTTGGGCAGGATGAAGAATACCGCCATGCCCGCCATGATGATGACGATGCCGAGGAGCTGCTGGGGGGCAATGGACTCATGGAGCAGGAAGTAGGCGAGGATGCAGGTGCCGATGGGCTCGCCGAGGATGCTCATGGTGACGAAGGAGGCGGGCACATCCTTCAGCAGCACGTTGAACACGAAGTGCCCGCCGATGGTGCAGATGAGGGCGAGGCCGAGGAAGGCAAGCCACGTGGTAGGCGCATAGCCTACGAAGGAATCGCCACGGATAAGACTGTAGGCGGCGAGGATCACGGCGCTGACACCGTAGCTGAGGACGGAATAGGTGACAGTGGGGGTGCTTTGCCGCACGGAGGCGCCCACGAAGAAGTACATAGAAATCACACCCGCCGCCAAGAATGCCAAAATATCGCCCCACAGGCTCAAGCC
>JAZQMH010000095.1:0-15094 GCA_045543255.1 Vescimonas sp. | reverse complement strand
ACCCTGCAGCGTCACAAGGCCGTAGGGCGCGGCAGAGGCCATTTCCTGCAGCAAGCGGCCCAGTAGCGCCGTGGCACTGGCGCGACCCTTGTGGATCTCCGTACCGCTGTGACCGCCCTTAAGACCCGCAAGGGTCACGGTGCAGCACACACCGCGACGCGCCTCACGACGGAGGGGCAGCAGGCAATCCAGCGTCGTGCCGCCGGCGCAGCCGATGGTGATAATGCCCTCTTCCTCGGAGTCGATGTTAATAAGCCAGCGACCCTTGAGAGAGGAGAAATCCAGCGCCATCGCGCCCAGCATGCCCACCTCTTCGTCCACAGTGAACAGCGCCTCCAGCGCGGGATGGGGCAGCGTATTGTCATCCAAAATCGCCAGCGCCATGGCAACGGCGATACCGTCATCGCCGCCTAAAGAGGTGCCCTTGGCGCGGACAAAGTCTCCTTCCACCACAAGGTCGAGCCCCTCTTGTGCCATATCCTTGGGGCAGTCGGCATCCTTAACGCAGACTATGTCCAAATGCCCCTGCAAAATCACCGTGGGTGCGTTCTCATAGCCCGCAGAGGCCCCCTTGCGGATGATGACATTATTGTGAGCGTCCTGCTCCACCACAAGGCCGCGGGACTTGGCAAAAGCCACGCAGTAGTCGCTGATGGCCTTGGTATTATGAGAGCCGTGGGGAATGGCGCAAAGCTCTTCAAAAAAGGCAAAGACCTTCTTCGGCTGACAGTTCTCCAGTACGGACATAGGGCGTTCCTCCTTCGATAGAAAAAACGACCGGCGCTTTTGATGCACCGGTCGTTTCGATGTACCATATGGAATTATACCCGATGGGACGAGAGGGTGTCAAGCCGCTTACTTCTTGGCGGCGTTCTTCTTCTCGATGCCCTCCTTGGCGCACTTCACCACGATACCGGTGAGGGCAAACAGGGCGATGGCGTTGGGCAGAACCATGAGGTAGTTAAAGAAGTCGGTCAGCTCCCAAACCAGGTTGTTGCTGACCATGGTACCCACCAGCACGAAGACCAGCGCGATGACGGTGTAGATGATGGTGCAGCGCTTGGGATTCTTCTTGCCGAACAGGTAGTTGGCATTGATCTTACCAAACAGGTTCCAGCTCAGAACAGTGGAGAATGCGAAGAAGAACAGGCAGATAGCCACGAAGATGGCGCCGAACTTCTCGCCGAAGACCATACCAAATGCGGTCTGGGCAAGGTTGGTCTTGGTAAGCACGGTGCTGGCAGCAGCGGCGCCGCACTCGTGGAGAGGTCCGCCCTCGGTGTAGAGGGTGGAGATGATAACGAGAGCGTTGAGGGTCAGGACGATGAAGGTGTCGATGAACACACCGATCATAGCCACAACACCCTGATCGTGGGGGTGAGCCACGTTAGCCTGAGCGTGAGCGTGGGGGGTAGAACCCATACCTGCCTCGTTAGAGAACAGGCCGCGCTTAGCGCCCTGAGAAATAGCAGCCTTGATAGCAGCACCGAAGCCACCGCCGATGATGGCCTGAGGCACGAAGGCATACTTGAAGATCATGCCGAAGGTAGCGGGGAGATACTGGATACGGGCGATCAGCACGATGAGGCCGCCCAGCAGGAAGATACCGGCCATAATGGGCACGATCTTCTCGGTGACGGAAGCAAGGCGCTGCACGCCGCCCAGGAAGATGATACCGCAGATGACCACCAGCACGATACCCACGATCCAGGTGGGGATACCGAAAGCGGTGTTGAAGGACTCGCCGATGGAGTTGGACTGGACCATGCAGCCCATGAAGCCCAGAGCCAGCACGATAGCCACAGCGAAGAAGCCGGCAAGGAACTTACCGAAGCCGCCCTTGAAGGCGTGGGTGATGTAGTACACGGGGCCGCCCTTGACGTTGCCGTCAGCGTCAACAGTGCGGGTCTTCTGTGCCAAGGTAGCCTCAGCGTAGATGGTAGCCATGCCGAAGAAGGCGATGACCCACATCCAGAAGATGGCGCCGGGGCCACCCACCAGGATAGCGCCGGAAGCACCGACGATGTTACCGGTACCCACCTGTGCGGCGATAGCGGTAGCCAGTGCCTGGAAAGAGCTCATACCGGACTCCTGCTTCTTACCGCGGAGAGAGAGGTTACCAAAGACCTTCTTCATACCCTCGCCGAAGCAGCGAACCTGCACGAAGCGGGTGCGGATGGTGAACCACAGACCCACAGCAATCAGCAGAATCACCAGCACGTAGTTGGATACGTATCCGTTAATGTCACAGACAATAGGATACAGTGCGTTTTCAATAGCTTGCATTGTTTGTTTCCTCCTAACAAAATAAAAAGAGCTGCTGAATATCAGCAACTCCGGAGATGCAGACGCGCAAGAAAAAGCTCTTGCGTTCTCTGTCCTTTTGCCTGAGAGATTCAGCGCGTGGTACACCTTACACCTTCGGCACCCAATTCAATGGGATTCTCCAGAGTCCCCTCCCCCACCAGTTTCTGCGCGATTCTGGAAGGTTCATAGGGCCATATTCGTTTGACGGGTGTTAGTATAGCATAGCACTCTCCACAATGCAAGCATTTTTTAATTTTCTGTGAATTTTTATACTTTTTGCTCCACCTATTGACAATATCGTTTTACGATGTTACTATAATATCGTAAAACGATATTTCTTGGAAAGGAGCTGTGCAGCATGCCGAAGAAAGCCTTGGAAACCCTGTCCGAGCCCATGTTCTATGTGCTGATGGCGTTGAAGGGACAAAATCTCTGCGGCGCGGACATCGTCACATGGGTCAACAACCGCACACAGGGCCGCGTGGCCTTGGGGCCGGGGACGCTCTACACCATTCTCCCCAAGCTGACGGAGAGCGGAATGCTCCACGAGGTGTCCACCGAGGGTCGCCGCCGCACCTACGAGATTACGGAGCAAGGCCGCGCCCTGTACGAGGCCGAGTGTGCCCGACTGCGCCGCCAAGTAGCGGATATGGAGGCCGAAGAGCGGGAACACACCCCTTTTAGGAAGGAGGCGTAAGGCATGAAAACCATTTGGAAGCAGAATCCCTACTATACCTATCAGATCGATGCCATTGAGAGCTGGCTGGACGAGCAAGCACGCAGCGGACTGTTTCTCGATGGTCGCTATGGCACCTTTTTGACTTTCAAAAAGGCTGCGCCAAGCTTTCTGCGTTACCGCATCGACTTAAAACGGGACATCGGCTACGCAGGCGAGGAGGAGCGCATCGCCGCCTATGAGGAACTTGGTTGGGAGTATGTCTGTGATCTAAATAGCCATGCCGATGTGTATGTCTGCCGCGACTCAACTGCCACAGAGCTGAATACTGATGAGGACATCCTTCACGAGGTGTTGGACAAACTACTGCGGAACGAAATTTGGTGGGGCATTGCCTCGATCATAATTCTCCCCCTTCTCTGGTTGGAAAATTTGCTGCCAAAAAACTGGGGCGGCTACAATGGGGTTTACGACAGGATGATCAACGGTCTGTTTCCGCTATTTGTGGCAATGACTGTTCTGCTGATTCTGACATGGGTCATCCCCGCCGCACTGCGGCTATACGATGCTGTGCAGACCCGCCGCCGCGTCCTGCTAACACGGGACTATCACACAACCTCTCGGGCAAAAAAGCGCCGCTTTCTCAACCGCTCCGTGCTGGCAACCTCCGTGGTGATGCTGGTTGTACTGACCGTGATGTGGATTTATGTCAAAAGTGACAGGGATATCACCTCCGCCGAGTTCCCCGGTCCAACGGTAATCGAATTGTTCCCCGGTCATGAACCCCCCTCCTTCATTCCCTATTCCAACGGTGTTCCCGACGAGACGCTCTGGATAGATAATCTGCCTCTGATCCGCTCTGCCCACGCGCGACAGTACGGCGAAGAGCAGCTTGACCCCAATGACGAGCACAACCGACGCATCAAATGGATCTATCATGCCGATATCGAGACGGTGCACGCTAAAGCGTGGGCAGAGAAATACGCCGCAGAACGCGCAGCAAAATACCATATGGAGCCCGTCTCTTTCTCAGACTGGGAAAAGGCATGGTTCAGGCAGAACAGCTATGAAAACAGCGATGGCAGAATCGTCTATCAGCAGGTTCTGCTCCTCCATGATGGAAAAGATGTGTGGTGGTTTGGCTACTGGATATACGGAGAAGAGCCGAAATACGACCTTTATTCCTGCCTACAGGAACTGTACGGAAAATAATCAAAACTGTCGAGGGATAAACCCGTTTCCCAAATAAAGAGAAAGGAGTATGTACCATGCTGTCAAACCTGTTTCTTATGACCCGTATCCATCTTTTAAATTTCTCTGATATGTGGATTCTGCCTGTAATCGCCTTTGCGGTACTCGCTGTGTTCCGTCTGTTTTGGGGTAAAAAGCAGCCTGTGAAGGGTTTGCTGATCGCCATGCCCATTGCACTGGTGGTCGTGGCACTTTGGAACGGCTATGCCGCCACAAGTGAAACGGTATTTCTCCCAATCTTTGGCAGAATTGAGGTTATGCTTCTCTTCGGCTGGGTGGGGCTGCTGTTGAGCCATCTGCTATGTCTGCTGAAAAAGAAAGTATAAAACAAACATTTATCCCCGCTTGAGCAATTTCTACGGGAGGTGAACCCTATGACAACCACAGTAAAGCGACTGCCCTACGACTGGTATGAGATCGATGCCATTGAGGGTTGGCTGGATGAACAGGTGCGGGAGGGTCTGCGGTTGGTGACCATCAACGGCAAAGACTTTCACTTTGGCCCTACCGACGGCACGCTGACCCGCTATCGCATCCACTTAAAACCCGAAAGGGGCTACCACCACGACATAGAATATCACGAATCCTTTGCCGACCTCGGTTGGAAGTTTGTGGACAGCATCAACGCGCAGGCCGATGTCTACCAAGCCATACGCCCCGATGCCGTGGAGATCAACACCGATGAAGAGGTGCTGCAAGGTGTCATCAAGAACGCCCTGCGGGGTGAGCTGGCGCTGATTCTCCTCTCTGCCGCCGCCATTCTCTACTGGATCGTGCGGCAGATAAAGCTGTTCTCCGCCTACGGCTTTGCGGGCATCTACGAGTTTATGCTGGTCGCACTCCCCTCCCTTATTGTTTTCGTGCTGCTGTTGCTTGCTTGGGCTGTCATCATGATCCCGTTGGCAAAGCATCGGCGAGATGTAAAGCGCCGCCATCTTCTGTCCCGCGACTATCATACACCTGCCGTGGCAAAGCGCCGCAGCCGTCCTCACCGCACCGCCTTGATGTCACTTCTCTTAGTGCTGATGCTCCTTGTACTAATGGGCGTACTGATGGGGAACGACGGCGGAAAGCCTCAGCCCTGCCCCGTGGTAACATTGGAAACGGTGAACAGTGAAGAATTCTCCGTCCTCGGTGAAGAGGACATCTTTGAATACCACGGCGCGGAGATCCTCTACTCTGCCCACACCTACCGTTGGGACTCCCCCGCCGTAATGACTGCCGACGGCTGGGGTTACACACCTCTTTCCTATGTGGTGGGCGTGGAAACTATGAAGTTCCCCTCTTGGGCGAAGCCCTATTACCGCGAGTTGGTCACCACCGACCAGCCGTGGCAGCAGGTGGACATCAGCGGTTGGGACGAGGCGTGGTACTGTGCCTATGAGATGACCTACGCCGAGGCCTATGCGTGGACAGGACGGGATATGTCCATCGTGGAGGACTTGCCGCCCTTCCGTCAGCAGAATCTCTATCTCCGCGACGGCAGCACCATCATCCATGTGGACTACAACGGCGTCACCGACCTCTATCCCCGCTTGCAGGAACTGTATGGGAGGTGAGCCGTGATGGAAAAGGAAAAGAAACTGCTTCTTCCCTACGATGCCTGCGAAATTGACGCCATCGAAGGATGGCTGGACGAGCAGGCGCGAGATGGCTGGCGTTTGGAGTCCGTGGACGGGATGCATTTCTACTTTACCCGCCCCGATGATGCCACTCTCACCCGCTACCGCATCGACATTCTCCCCAAAAAAGTCCCCGATTTGGCCGAGCGCCGCGCTACCTTTGACGACTTGGGCTGGGAGTACATTGCTACACTCCTCAACAACTTAGACATCTATGCAGCCGCCCGCCCCGATGCCGTGGAGATCAACACCGATGAAGAACTGCTGCGGCAAACGGTAAAGAGCTATTACCGCCGCCGTTATATCAAGGGAAACGCCATTCTGCTGCTTGTCCTTCTCACTATCTTTCTCCTGCGCTACCTGCTGTTCGGCGAGTTTACACCCTTCTACACCTATTTGCTGAGCAGCAACGGGCACACTCTTTGGCTCGTTCCCCTGTGGGCCCTTGCCTTTATCATCGGCCTCGTGCTGGACAGCCGCATTTATAAGGGTGTCAGCAACCGTATGCTGCTCCATCGGGAGTTCCACACACCCCGGCGCGCCACGGGGCGCAAGGCGCTGCGCTATACGGTCTGGATCATGCTGTTGGTTGCTGTTCTCCTCAACGGTCATAACAACCTCGCCGCAAAGGACATTGATCATCCGACCTTCCCCCATGAGGACTACCCCTTCCCCACGCTGGCGGAGGTTTCCCCGCAGGAGGATAACGGCTATCGCAGCGACCTTCATGAGCAGACCTTCCCCCTGTCCCGCTACGGTTGGCTCTCCACCTCCCTCACCTTTGCCCAGCAGCAGGAGGCGGGTGATATCCGGTGGGCCTATGCCCTTGATTACCACGATACCAAGTGGCGTTGGCTCGCCAAGGGCTACGCCAACGAGCTGCTCCGTCAGCAAGACGATGCCGAGGCCGTCACCGTAGAGGGCTACGAAACTGCCCACTACTGGCAGGACAGCGGCGAGGAACATCTCCTTCTATGGGACGGAGAAAAGCGTGTGGTGGAGGTCATCTACAGCGGTGAGGCCTCATTGCGCCAAGCCCTCTCCGTCTTTGCCATTCCCTAAACGAAAAAACACCTTGCCTCGCGGCAAGGTGTTTTTTTCTTCAATTACCCGTTCCGTCACGCTTCTCGCAGTAGACCACATAGCGGCTCTGCCCCGAAGGGGTACAGGTAAAAATGGTCAACGGATAGGGGCTGCTCTCCAACTCTTCCACTTGGTTGGGCTTTAAAATCTCCGTCTTGGCAACAGAGAACGTATGCGCCTTCCCCTCAAGATCGAAAAACACGATCTCGCTGCCTGCATCCAGTTCCTTCAACCTGCCAAAATGGCTGGTGTAGTTGTGCCCCAAGAGGATGAGATTTTCCTGTTCCAAACTACCCGAATAGCGGCAGGGGCTTGCCTTCAGCTTTTCATAGTCCCAGTTCTCGATGATAGGCAGCTCCAAGCCCAATTTCTCCACCGACAGAACGCCGATCACCGCCTGCCCCTCCAAGAGAATTTGGGGCATCTGTCCCTCGGGCGCTTCTGTCTCTACGCCGTTTAACTGGCGCTGGGACAGCTCATAGTTCAGCTCTTGCAGCAACATTTCTGCATTGTGCTTTGCCAAAGATGCCTCGCGGTCATAGCGGGCATAGAGTGCCGCGCCGCAAAAAGCCAGCGCAAGGCCCAAGAGGATCAGGATAGAACCTCGAATCTTTCGCTTCATTCCCGCTCCTCCTTGATACAGAGGTCAACCATGCCCAGCACCACCATCACAGCGCCAACGCCAAGGAGCGCATAGACGGGAAGCATTTTAAAGCCTGTCTGAGGCAGTGTCGGTTCACTTCCGGGTGTATCAGGCTGGGGCGGATTGGGCCATGGGCCGGGGGACGGCGGTGTAGGCGGATCGGGCGTTTGGGAGGGTGTATACTTATAATACAGCACGAAGCCCTCTGCCACTTCCTCAATTTCGACCAATTCATATTCCGGCACCACGCTTCCCTCTACAGAATAGACTCCCGTATGAGGCAAGGTGTGAAATGTATGCTGCCAGCGGCAGTTTTCATTGACTACCACGCTGCGGAAGGCCATACCTGCCGATACCGTAGCCGCAAAAGTCTGCACGCCTGTATCCCGCAGCAGCATCACTTCCACGCTATCGGGTCGTTTCCCCGCCGCATCGTTATCATCGATCCACTCAACGGCGACCAATAGGGTTCTGCTGTCTGCCGACACCGCCTTCGGTGCAGAGTTGACAGTATACAGCGGGCCGGTAGGGGTCTCCGTAGGTAGTTCCACAAGATAGGGCTGGAAGGCAAGAATCTGATCGCCGTAGTCAAACACCAAGTAGATGCCCTTCTCCATCACGCCGAAGTTGGCAATACCATTGGCATTCGTAGTGCGTACTGTTCCGTTGATCCCATGGGCATAGATATATTGATAGATCGCCTCTGCCTTTTCTACCGAGAGATCGCCATCCAGCTCCGCCGCCGTAAAGCCTACATCATGGTAGTCCGGTAAAAAGGCGTGCCCGTTTCCATCAAAAGTGGTGATTTGACAGACCTCCACGTTGAACAGCTCCACAGGTTCCCGCTCTGCATCCAAAATGTTGACACGGAGAGAACAGGCTTCCTCTGCGAACACAGGGCAGCACAACAAAACGCAGCCCAGCAGCAGCAGCGCAAACACTCTATGAAGATGTTTCATCAGCTTGTTCACAGGGTTTCTCCTTCTTTGGTTTCTTTCTAACAAGGCTTGTCACGCCCAAGCCTGCCAGTACTACAAGTACCACACCTACCAGCACCACAGGAATCACATAGACGAGGCTCACTTCCTCAATCTCATCGGTGAGGATCAGCGTTGCGCCTGTCCCCTGCCCATCCAGCACGCGGCTGCCACGCACCAAAAGGCGGTGGGAGTTGATACCATAGGGGGTGCAGGTCAGTAGCGTCACATAGTCCTTCCCCTCCTCGATCTCCAACAGGGAGGTATCACTGGGCAGCACTACGTTGATCTCGTCTACCTGATACTCCAGCTTCTGCCCTAGCACATTGAGATAAAAGCGGTCGCCGATACGCATACGGTCAATATGGGTCAGCAAGTCGGCGGTGGGCAATCCACGGTGACCGGAGATGGCGCAGTGGGTGCTCTCGCCGCCCACAGGCAAACTCGTCCACTCAATGTGTCCAATGGCCTGCTGCAGCACATCCTCCTCCGTGCCGTGGTAGATGGGCAGGTTCACGTCAATGCAGGGGATCTCCAAGTACCCCATCATGCCGCTGCCGGAGATGTTCAGCAAGGCGTTATACCGCTGCTGCAAGTCCTCCGTAAGCACAAAAGGATTGTCCCGTTCCAGCAGCATTTGGTTGAACTGCTTGGCGTGGGAGATCATGCGGATATGCTCTTCCGTGTTGGTGGTCTCTACGTATTCTTGGTAGCCCGAGACCACGCCGGACTGCAGGCGGGAGTTGAGATAATTGCTCACCACAGGGTACAGCATCAAGGACAGCCCTGCAAGAAAGACCAGTGCCAGCAGCACGGTGGAGCTATTCCGTTTTTTCTTTTTCATGCAGTGTTCTCCTTGGGGTTGTACGGTTTGGGATAGCTACAGAAGCGGCGGGACGGGTGCGCCCCGCCGCTTCTGTGGTCTATGATTCTATGTAAGGAATTGTGGGGGTTAGGCTTACGCCTCGTTGCGGCGCTTCATCACGAAGGCAGCACCGGCACCCAGCACCAGCACACCACCCACAATGTAGAAAATGGTCGTACCGATACCACCGGTAGCGGGGAGAGTGGAACCGAGGGTGTTCTTGATGAGAACGTTCTCAATTAAGCCAGTTTTGACCTCACCATTCGTTGTCGAACCATCTGCAATACAGCTGAGTTTTTCAAGATTATTGCCAGTGATAGTCGCAGAAATAGTAACCAGCACAGGCTCTTCCATCTTGTTATACTTCGTAGGCGCAGTAACTTCCTCAAGATGATATGCAGCAGCATCGACACCCTTAAAGATAAAATTACCATTGCTATCAGATCTGACAGTAGAGCCTTCTCCTGCCTTTTCCGTCCAGCCAGTAATCATGCCATCGTTATTAACCTTTGCATACATTGCTGTTGTCGTTGTCGTTTTTACACCCTCTACTGTTGTTTCAGTAGTAATATTTCTGTACAGCTTAAACTCTGCGCCTTCAAGTGTCGTAGTGGTAGTAAGGCTGTCGACTTTCTGGAACTTCACCTGATAGGTATACACGCTTGCCTGATCAGTCATCTTTGCGTGGGAAACGGTATCGATATTAGAAGAGGCAGCATCCTTCTCGTTCATATCGTTGGAGAAGAGCATAGTGCCATTGATGACATTACCGAAAGTATTCTCTTCACCCTTGCCGAATACAGTAGGAGCCTCCATGATAGCTTTTGTCTTAAATACAAGGGTGTCATTCAAATTCATTTTACCTTTCTTAAGGTCATGAATAACAACAGATACCTTATCGCCTTCGTAGGTAACAGTGTAACGATCAGCAGCTGCAGAGGTCGTAGTGCCATCGCCATGCAGCAAATACACCTGACTCAGCTTATCGCTATTATCTGCAGGGAAAACAATGCCAGCGGGTAATTCCAGTTCGTACTTCAGATAGTACTGGTGATAATCGGCGTACAGTTCAGGGAGCTTAGATGTCATTCTGATGTAAATAGGATCGTCAACCTGAACATCAACGCCCTTGCCATATGTTCCGTTTTCACGATAGTCAACAGTTAATTCGAAGGAGGGCTTGGAGTTTTTGGGACTAATCACAGCGGAGTTTGTTACTGCCATCAGATAGTCAGTATATCCATCCACATGATCCAAGTCAGAGGAACCGGCTGCTTTTACTTCCTTGATGAAATAGTATCCAGAGGTAGTAACAGTCGTTGTATAGTTTTTGTTATGCTCGTCATAATTGAACGTTTTCTTAGTGTCAGTCAAACAGGTATTAACGACATCTGCGAAGTTTTTCACCGGTGTCTCATTGTAACTCCAGCCACCAAGAATTTTGGCTACTGCTGTAGCATCGGGATCCGTCTTGGAAATATCATTAAAAGTTGTTCCAAACAAAGTTGAATTCTGTAATTCCTCAATCAGCTTTTCCTCATCGACACCATTACCCCACTCAACGTTTGTAAAAATACCGCTGGTAGAATCAAGAGTACCCGTAAAAATCTGATAGGCTTCGTAACTATGACCAACGGTTTCATTGGTAATGGTGATGGTCAAAGGATCCGTTGCCGCCATTGCGGTCGTTGCCATGCCCATGACCATGAGCACTGCCAGCAACAGGGCAAACAATTTCTTCATCGTTTTCATGTTCTTTCTCCTTTTTGTTATTTTTTCTTCTCTATTATTTAATTTTTTACTTCTATTCATCAAGTGGGCAAGTCCTCCTTTCGTTTTCGGAAAAGAGTCGTGGTCGCCGCTGCCATCATCAGCAGCAGGCCGCCCACCACGAAGCCGCCTGTTCCTGTGCCACCCGTAGAGGGCAAGGGGCGCAGCTGCTCATTGAGCACCTGAATGGTATACGCCGTATTGCCCGCTATGGCATAGGCGTGCTCCTGCACCGCCACAGTGCCGTTGCTAAGAATGGTCAGGTAGATGGGGGTGGTCATCTCCTCATAGCCGCTGGGAGGCTGCACTTCCGTCAAGCGATAGTCGCCGTACTTCAGGTTATCGAAGACGATCATACCGTCAGCGCTCGTGGTTGCGGTACGCACCACAAAGTCGCTGTCCACTTCACCGTCTATCAGATGTTCCAGCATGAACACCGCACCCTCCAGACGGATACCGCCGCCTAAGTTGGTCTTAATAAGTCGCAGCATGGTACGGTAAGTATCGTTGGTGATGGTAAAGGCGGTATTGGTCAACTTACCCTCCTCGTACGTATAGGTGGCAGGACTATAGTCCACCAGCCAGTTAACGAAGGTGTAGTTGCTCAAGCAGCTTTCGTTGCCGATCTTGACCTCTTTCACCGACCAGACGATAGGCTCGCCGTTGGCGTAAAGAGGCAGGTCTGTCCACGTGGCACTCCAACCGTTGCCCTCATTCAGTGTCTTCGTCAGAGGAACGCCGGAAATCAGCGAGGTGACAGGCGCATCGTTAGCCATCAACTGCACCGTAACCTCGCGCCAATCCGCCGCAGGGCAGCGCCACTGCTTATTGACGGTGACGGAAGTACTCTCGGTGCTGTTACGGACGATCAGCAGGCCGTTATTGTAGCTGGCCATAGGAGAGGAAGAGAGCAGCTCTACCACAGGTGTCTCTGCCTGCGCCTCAATTCCTGTTGTCATCTCTTCCGCTGCCAACAGCAGTACAGGTTCTTCCTCCTGCTCCTCTACCGTTTCTTCTACGGATTCCTCAGCAGACTCCTCGGTAGGTTCTTCAGCGATTTCTTCCACAGATTCGGAGACGACTTCGTCCTCGTCAGCCTCTTCTTCCGTATCGCTGTCAGTCCCCTCATCGACATCTTCGCCGCCTTCTTCCTCAGCAGCTTCCTCCCCATCAGCAGGAACATCGTCCTGCTGATCGGCAGCATCTGCTTGTCCCGTATTTTCCGGCGGGACGGTACCATCGGGCACACTGGTATCTTCGGGCGGACCGGTATCTTCTGTCACCACGGAATCCTCCGACGCCGCAGTTTCCTCCGGCGGGCCGGTATCATCGGGGATCACCTCTTCTTCGGACACTACTGCAGCTACGGCAGTGGTCTGACGATAGCCGATGACAATGTTCTCAATAGGCGTATAGCCTTGGGGTGCTTGGATTTCCTTGACAACGATGTTGCCGTCAGCGTAGCTAAAGCCTTGAATATTCAGCTCATAGTAGCCGCTGTTGCTGCCGGAAAGCTCTGTAATGCTGCCGTTCACGGGGTCAAATCGGTAGATTTTACTTGCACTGTCATAGGTAAACTTCAACACCGTATCATTTTGCAGCAACTGGAAAACTGCACCACCCACAGGGCTGCCGGTAAGGGCATCTTCCTTCTTGATGATGATCGAGTCGGTATTGTGATAGATGTTGGTAAAGTTGATGGTCAAGGGATACCACACATCCATATCGGTAGCCACGGTGCTGCTAAGGAACTCCACTGACGTCCCTGTTCCGCTCCTGCTTTGCGGGCCGTAGGTATCCACTATGCGGTAGTCACTGTGGACAATGACATTGGTGGGCTGACCCGTGTTTTCCTCTGCAATCCAAGGCTCACCATAGGTCATACCGCTGATGCGCCATGTGTAGAAGTCACCACTGCTTCTCGTGGCATCCGGCAGGATCACATCGCCATCTGCAGGTAATGTTGTCGGTGTGGTTAAATACAGGTAATGGACTTCCGTGCGCTCTTGGTGGGCAAGGCGGATATAGAAGCCGTCCTTGGCCTGCGCAATGGCCTCCTTGTTGCCGGCAAAGCTCTTGGTAACGTCCAGCAGGCCCTCCTTCTTCACAAGGCGGCCATCCACGTGCCATGCGTCATCCTGACACTTGAAGACAAACCAGCGGATGGTATAGACGTTGCTGTTCAGATCCTCCGCCCTTACCACAGCACCATCCACACGAAGGTTACCCGTTTTATCCAGCTTCAACTGCTCAAAAATATAATCATCTTCAGGGAAGCTGGTGAGCCATACGCCCTCCGCTTTCTGACCGTACAGGGCTCGGATGTTTTGGTCGGCGGTAAAGGAGTTATCCGCCGTTTCATCTGCCACGCCGTGGTCAGCGGTCAGCGTTACGGAATCCTTAGACGTATCCACGCCCATGACAAAGGCGGAGAAAATCTCGTTGGTGTATTTGGTGGAATCCTGTCCGCCGATGTTACCCTCCGTATCCACTGCCACAGAGTCGTAGCGGACGAAGAAGGATACCGTCTGCTTGGCGTGATACTCCCACACACCATTTAACTCCAAGATCTTGCCGCTGCCCACATAGCTGGCAAGCTCACTCCATGTTAAGGTGGCATTGGGGCTTAAGATCACATCGCTGTCGCCCACGCGCCAGCCCATGAAGCGGATCATGCGGTGCTGGCCTGTGCCGTTATTTCTTAGAGGTGCTTTGACCTCCTGCTGAGACACGTTGCGAATGAGACTGTCAGCGCCGTCTTCCACAATATCGTTCTTCGTAGTCTGTGCCAAGCCTGCAAGGGTAGGCGTTGTGCTTACTGTCACCTCATTAATGGTGGGGAAATTCACATCGTAGTGAATCTGCAAGCGGGTATCCATGACATATCCGCGGAAGGTACTCTTGGCGGTAATGGAAACCGATGTACCGCCCTCGTATTCCACACCATTGCGTTCCCACGTATAGCCCGCAGGCAGCGTAATGCTTGTGCCGCTCTTTACCCGCATGACGGTTTCGCTGCCGTCCGCGTTTTGAAGGGTGACTGTATAGAACTGCAAGGCTTGACCGTTACTATTCATCAGGCGAATGTATCGTGCCTCCGCCGCACTGGATTCGTATTTGTATCCATCAGCAAAGATGACCACATTTTCGCTTTTCGTTGCGGTGCTTCCGCTATTGAGGTTATTAGCATTAGTACTAGATCTGAAGTTTACGTCGTTGGCGGTCAGATTCGTACCCAATGCGCCGTTATATAGATCAAGGATCTCTGTCAGAGACTCCTGTGCGCGATAGCGTGTCGATCCCAACCTGTTTCTATAGGTATCTACATCGAACTGCATCTTACCGACTGTTACCCACGAATCATCCAAATTGACATAGTAGTTGCCCCAGTAGTTTTCACCCAAAGTGCTGTCTCCCAGTGCGAGGGTAGAAACACCGCCATCCGAAGCCGTTGGCAATGCTGCGCCCAGCGTATCGTTGCTTGCATTGCTGGATTGGATGTTCTCATTGAACACCACCGCAGGCTGGACATTGTTCTCCTCCACGGTGCGGTTCAAAGCCGCCACATCTGCCAGCGTTGTGACCTCTGCCAAAGGCGAGGTCAAGTTGACATTATAGACGAGGGCGTTGTCCACCGTCTGAGAGATAACGCCTTCCAAACTGTTGTCCGTTCTAGCCGACATCTGCACCAACAGGCGGTTGATGTCGTTCTCCTCCAACAGCACCAAATAGCAGTTGCGGCTGTGGTGATGCTCCTCTTTACCGCAGACGCGGCGATGTCCTTCATAGCACTCACCGCTGTGTGCGTGGGCTTCAATGCCGCAGCGCACCTCCTGCTCCAACGCAACCGAGGATACCATCATCTCCCGAATGCCGAAAATGCTCATAACGGTCAACAGC
>JAZQMH010000094.1:0-5506 GCA_045543255.1 Vescimonas sp. | reverse complement strand
CATCAGTGCAAGAAACTTTTTCATGGTGTTCTTCCTTTCTTATCTTAAAAAATAATTTTTGATCCATAGTCATCCATGCGAGGGGTGGTTATAGACTGGTTTGTGTGTCAGTTCCTTCTGACAGTGCCAACTATACACCTGCGTTGCATAAATGTCAACATCTAAATGCATAAATTTTCTCTGAAAACGCCGTTTTTGTGGAATGTGTTGCGTTGGTTGGATTCAAAATCAAGAGTAATTGTGCGAAATCACGGGAAAATAAAATGTATAATTGCATAAATATGCGAATATACTCTGTTGGGGCGAATATGTGCATATGTTATTTAATATGGTGTCGAAATGGGGTTGCACTTTTTGCAAATTTTATGGTATAATGTGTGCAAAAAGTGCAGGAGGTGAAGAAGTTGGAGCCGTTACAGTATGAGGAGCGAGGCTACTTACACGAGGACTTTCGTCTGTTTCACTTGGCGGACGACAACCATGGGGAATTTCCCTATCATTATCATGCATTTCACAAGGTGATCATGGTGCTGGCAGGCCGTGCCGAGTACGCGGTGGAGGGCGAGCGGTATACCCTGCGGCCCGGTGACTTCGTGCTGGTGGGGCGGGGCAGCATCCATCGTCCCATTATGACCGACGGGGATTTCTACGAGCGCATTGTGTTCTACATCTCCCCCGAGTACCTGCAAAAGCAATCCCTCCCCGAAGCGGATTTGGAGCAGTGCTTTTCCTTGGCGCAGGAGCGGTTTTGCTACGTGTACCACGCGGCGGAGGATGACGGCATCCAAGAACTGTTCCGCGCACTGGAGAGGGCCGAGAAGGAAAATGCCTTCGGGGCGAAGCTGCGGTCGCGGGCACTGTTTACGGAGCTGATGGTGGCCATCAATCGGGCTGTCATCCGCGGTGACGGCGGGGAAGGACAGGGGGATAACAAGGTGGTGGCCATTTTGCAGTATCTCAACAGCCACCTTACCGAGCCCCTCACCATCGACGAGCTGGCGGCGCGGTTCTACATCAGCAAGTATCACATGATGCGCCGTTTCCGTGAGGAGACGGGCTACACCATCCACAATTACCTCTCGGAAAAGCGGCTGCTCCTTGCCCAGCAACTGTTGCAGCGGGGGCTGTCCCTCACGGCGGCCGCGGAGGAGAGCGGCTATCAGGACTATTCCACCTTCTCCCGCGCCTACAAAAAGCGATTCGGACATTCCCCTTCAGATAAATAGCACGATTTGCAAATTTAGCACACATATCGCCGTTTACAAAGGAAAATATTGCGGCTATAATAGGATAGTAATTTGTTTAGGAGGAGAAATTCTCATGGAAAAGAAATCTGTTTTGAAGAACTATCGTTTCTTGGCCATTATGCTGGGTGCGATGGTACTGGGCTGTCTTGTCGGTTGGTTCTTCCCTGCGGTTGGCCCCAAGATCAAGCCCCTCGGTACTGTGTTTATCAACATGATGTTCTGCGTGGTGGTGCCTCTGGTGTTCGCCTCCATCGCAAGCTCCGTGGCAGGTATGAAGAGCCGCAAGCGCGCAGGTAAGATTCTCGGTACTACCGTGGCTACCTTCGTGGTGACGGGTTTGATCGCCGCTTTCATCATGTTTGTGCTGATGAAGATCTTCCCCCCTGTGCTGGAAGCATGGACCACCTTCGACACCGAGGAGATGGGCGAGTACGCCTCCATTTCCGATCTGATCGTCAACTTCTTTACCTCCAGCGACTTCGTGGGTCTGCTGAGCCGTAAGGCTATGCTGCCTCTGATCGTGTTCTCCCTGCTGTTCGGCTTTGCCACCAACGCAGCGCAGGGTCCCGAGGGCCCCATTGCCAAGTGGCTCACCTCCCTCAGTGAGGTCATGATGAAGTTCGTGCAGATCATCACCTACTATGCTCCCATCGCCTTCTTCGCCATCTTCGCCGATCTCGTTGCCAGCTACGGCTCTCAGGTGGTGGAGGGCTACGGCCGCGCCATGGTGGTGTACTATCCCCTGTGCTTCATCTACATCTTTACCGCCTTCCCTCTGTTTGCATGGTTCGGCGGCGGCAAGGGTGCTGTTAAGACCATGTTCCGTCACATTACCCGTCCCGCCGTTGTCTCTCTGGGCACCTGCTCCTCCGTTGCCACCATCCCCACCAATATGGAAGTGGCTGAGGAGACGGGCATCAGCAAGGACGTCAGCGAGATGGTGGTGCCTCTGGGCGCAACCATGCACATGGACGGCTCCTGCTTCAGCTGCGTGCTGAAGACCGCCTTCGTGTTCGGCGTGTTCGGTCAGTCCCTCTCCTGGGGTCAGCTGATCCCCATCCTGCTGGTGGCAGTGCTGTCCTCTGTAGGTATGTCCGGCGTTCCCGGCGGCGGCTACATCGGCGAGTATATCATCTGCTCCATCTTCTTCCCCACCCAGATGGGGATCGCCTTCCCCATCCTCGTCATGATCGGCAATCTCGTCGGTCCTCCCGCCACCATGATCAACGCTGCCGGCGACTATGTGGTGTCCTACATCGTCTCCCGCTTCGTGGACGGCAAGGATTGGCTGCAGAAGAAGCTCCACAAGGAAACTGTGTGATTCTCTCCTTATACGATAAAAACGGCGTCCTTCGGGACGCCGTTTTACTTTTTTACTTTAGACAGTGAAATTGCCCTTTACTTTCGCAAGTGAAAGTGCTAAAATGTTACCACTGGAAATCCGCAAAGTCCCCTGCAACATTTTTATATTCCACAGGAGGGAACGAATATGGCAATTCGTGCGGCAAAGGCGAAGATCGCCAAGAAGGAAAAGAGCGATCGTTTGTATAAGGCCATTTTGATGCTGGAGACGGAGGAGGAGTGCTACAACTTCTTCCAAGATCTCTGCACCATCCCCGAGCTGCGCAGCATGGAGCAGCGCTACGAGGTGGCGACACTTCTGAATAACGGTCTCATTTACAACGACATTTTGGAGCGCACCGGTGCGTCCAGCGCCACCATCAGCCGCGTGAACCGCAGCTTGATTTACGGTACGGGCGGCTATGAGAGCGTGCTGGAGAAGATGGCAGCTGCCGAGGGCGCAGAGCAGGTGAAGGAAGAAGAATGAACGCCTACGAGACCTTAGCCCGCCGCTATGATGCCTTGACCTACGATGTGGGGTACGAAAAGCGGGCGGACTTTATTGAGTGGCTGTTTGGGCGCAGCAAGATCCCTGTAAAGCAGGTGTTGGATCTGGCCTGCGGAACGGGCACTATGACATGGATCTTCACAGGCCGCGGCTATGAGATGATCGCCGTGGACGCCAGTGAGGAAATGCTCATGGAGGCCATGAGCAAGATGGGCTCTGTGGAGGGCATTACGCCTCTTTTCTTGCAGCAGAAGATGCAGAAACTGGATCTCTACGGTACGGTGGATGCTGCTATCTGCTGCCTTGACAGCCTCAATTACTTGACAGACCCCAAGGATGTGCGCCGCACCTTTGATCGGCTGCGGCTGTTCATCGCGCCCGGCGGTCTGCTGGTATTCGACATCAACACAGTGGAGAAGCTGGAAGGGCTCAACGGGCAGGTGTTCCTCGACGAGACGGAGGACACCTACTGCGTGTGGCGCACCGAGTATCAGCGTCGGCTGTGTACCTACTATATGGATATTTTTCAGCGCAGCGGCAGCACTTGGCGCCGCAGCGCCGAGGTGCATCGTGAGCGCGCCTACACCACGGAGGAGTTGACCCAGTGGCTCCATGAGGCGGGTTTTACGGATGTGCGCCTGTGGGGCGACATGGTGCGCCGCAAGCCCCGTGAGGGGGAGCAGCGGATCTATGTGACCGCCATTCGAAAGTGAGGAGTAAGTTACCCATGGATAAAATTGTAAGAGCCATTTCCAGCGACGGCCTTGTGCAGGCTGCCGCCATTTGCAGCCGCGATTTGACGGAGCGTGCCCGCCAGATCCACAATACCTCCCCTGTGGCTACCGCCGCGCTGGGGCGTGCCCTGTCGGCGGCCTCCTTGATGGGCAACGCCTTGAAAGGACAGGGGGCAAGCGTCACCTTGCAGTTTAAGGGCGGCGGCCCGCTGGGTACGCTGCTGGTGGTGTCCGATGCAGAGGGCAATGTCCGCGGCTACGCTGTCAATCCCCAGACCGACCTGCCGCTGCGCCCCGATGGGAAGCTGGATGTTGGTACTGCTGTGGGCAGCGAGGGCACGCTGACGGTGATTAAAGACCTCAATATGCGTGAGCCCTATGTGGGCACGGTGGATCTTCTCGGCGGCGAGATCGCCGAGGATGTGGCGGCCTATTTCGTAGAGTCGGAGCAGATCCCCACGGCCTGTGGCTTGGGCGTGCTGGTAGATCGTGACCGCAGCGTGAAGGCGGCGGGCGGTTATCTCATTCAGCTGCTGCCCGGTGCAGGTGAGGACACCATCGTGAAGGTGGAGGGCGGCATTATGGCAGCAGGCAGCGTCACCTCCTTCCTGGAGAAGGACGATGACCCCGAGCATCTCCTGCGTCATGTGATGTCCGACTTCGATTTGAAGGTGTTCGACGCCACGGAGGTGGAGTACCGCTGCTATTGCAGCCGTGACCGCGTGGCGCGTGCCTTGGTGGCGCTGGGCCGTGAGGAGTTGGAGAACATCATCCGCGAACAGGGCGGCTGTGAGATGACCTGCCAGTTCTGTGACGCGGTGTATAAGTTCACCGCCGAGGATTTGGAAAAGTTGATAAAAGAGATGTGAACATAACAAAACCCACCCCATTGGGGTGGGTTTTGTTTTGTTATGCGTCGATGGTGGAGACGGGGATGGTGGTCTCCTCCAGCACGTCCAGCACGATCCGTGCCGTGTCGAGGGCGGTGAAGGAGGTCACGTTGTTCTCCACAGACAGGCGGCGGATCAAGAAGCCGTCCTTGGCCTGATCCATCTCGCTGAGGTCGCGGGTGTTCAGCACATAGGCGATGTGACCCTGCCGCAATGCGTTGGGGATGTCGTCGCTGCCGGCGCTGATCTTGCCCAGCACGCGGGTACGGATGCCGTGTTCCTTCAGGAACTTGGCTGTACCGGCGGTGGCCTCGATGTTGAAGCCCAGATTGTAGAAGCGGCGGATGAGGGGGAGGACTTCTTCCTTGTCCTTATCTGCCACGGTAGCCAGCACCGTGCCGTAATTCTGCAGCTGGATGCCGGAGGCCTGCAGCGCTTTATACATGGCGCGGTAGAGCTTGTCGTCGTAGCCGATGGCCTCGCCGGTGGACTTCATCTCGGGGGAGAGGTAGGCGTCCAGACCGCGGATCTTATTGAAGGAGAACACGGGTACCTTTACATACCAGCGCCTTTTCTCATCGGGATAGATGTCGAAGAAGCCCTGCTCCTTAAGGGATTTGCCCAGAATGACCTCGGTGGCGATGTCTGCCAGGGAGTAGCCGGTGGCCTTGCTCAGGAAGGGTACGGTACGGGAGGAACGGGGGTTGACCTCGATGATATACACATTGTCATGGGCATCCACGATGAACTGGATGTTGAACAGACCCACGATGCCGATGCCCAGAC
>JAZQMH010000093.1:0-5100 GCA_045543255.1 Vescimonas sp. | reverse complement strand
CGCGGAGTACATTGACGGGCAGGGCTATACCTTTCCTGTGTTCTACGATCTGGACGGTGACGCCGCTGTTACCTACGGGGCGTACTCTCTTCCCACCACCTACTTCATTGACGCAGAGGGCCATGCAATTGCCCGCGCGGTGGGTGCCATCAACGGCGAGACCCTGCAGCGGGGAATTGATATGATCCTGCCAAGAAACTAATCCGGCAAAAAGCTATAGACTTTCGGCCTTGCTTTACTGTATAATGGGGGTACCAAAAGAAACAGGGAGGCTCCCCATGAAACTGACCGAAAAAGAAAATCTCCGCCGGGTACACCGCCGGGAGATCCCCGAGTGGATTCCCCAGAATTTTGCTGCCGTGCAGCTGTTTTGCCCATCCTGTTACCAGCCCCACGGTATCCCCGGCCAGGGCGGTGTCGACCTGTTCGGTGCCAAGTGGGTGGTGGAGGACAATGCCCCCACCGGCGCCATCCCCGATCCCCGGTTCCACATCATTCCCGATGTGGAGGATCTGCCCAACTGGCGTGACTTCCTCACCCTGCCCGATGTGGATGCCATGGATTGGGCCGGTGCGGCTGAGCGTGACTGCGCCAATTTCGACCGGGAAAACAAGATGCTGTGTACCGATGTAATGGACGGCAACTTCAACCGCCTGCAGGCCCTCCTCGGCACTTGCGAGACCCTCATTGCCATGCTGGAAGAGCCCGAGGCGGTGCTGGATTTCTTCGACTACCACACCGACCTGAAAATCAAGATGCTCCACAAAATCATGGAGCACTATCACCCCGACATCATCATCAACGGCGACGATGTCTGCTCTTCCGAGGGCTTGTTCTTCAGCCGCGAGCTGTACGACAAGTTTATCGTCCCCTTTGAGCGCCGCTTCGCCGAGGCCGTGAAGCAGTATGACGGCGTGATTTTGCAGCACCATGTCTGCGGCAAGTGCGAGGACATTATCCCCACCATTATCTCCTACGGCACGGATGTCATCGAGACCATGCAGCCCCATATGAACGACATTGTGAAGATGAAGGAGCTGTACGGCGACAAGGTCATCTTCAACGGCGGCTGGGATTCCTACGGCCCCCACAACGACCCCGATGCCACGGAGGAGATGCTCCGCGCCGAGGTGCGGAACATCGTGGACACCTACGCCTACGACGGCAGCTTCATTATCTACGGCGGCATCATTATCCCCGTGGACAACGGCTGGGAGCGTTTCAACGAGATGAACGGCTGGGTCTTTGACGAGACCATCCGTTACAGCCGCGAATATTTGAAGAAAAAATTCGGCTGAGAACTAGAGATTGCATAGAAAAAAGCACCATCCTGCGGGGATGGTGCTTTTTATGTAAACCTCTTCTCCGGTTGCACAGGCGCCATTTTTCCATTATAATAGTAGGCACAAGCCAAATTCCCTAACAAAGGAGCTGATTTCATGCCGCCGAAAAATCCACGGGGATTCCTCACCGAGGAGGAAAAGCAGAGCCTGCCCACCGTTACATGGGGGCTCATTCGCCGCATTTTGCGCTATCTCGCCCCCTACTGGGCGCGGTTTTTGCTGGTGTTCGCCACCATTTTGCTCTCTGCGGTCTTAGGGCTGCTGCCCAGCATCATCACAGGCCGCATCGTGGATGAAGCGCTGGTGGGGCAGAACATGACGCTGCTGATTCAATTGCTGCTGATGGCGTTGGTGACGCTGGTGGCCTCACAGTTGGTGTCGGTGCTGACCACCTACCTCAACGCGTGGATCAGCCAGCACATCATCTTCGACATGAAGAATCAACTGTACCGCCACCTCCAGCAGATGAGCCACGCCTACTACACCTCTGAGCGGCAGGGCGACATCATCACCCGCATGAACACCGATGTCAGCGGCGTCAGCTCCGTCATCTCGGGGACACTCAGCAGCATTTTAAGTAACGTCGCTACCGTCATCACCACGCTGGTGGCTATGTTCGGCATGAATGTGAAGATGGCGGTGGTGGGCATCCTCGTCATCCCCCTCCTCATTCTCCCCACCCGCTCCGCAGGCCGCACCCGCTGGCAATTGCTGACCCAAAGTCAGGAGAAGAGCGACGAGCTGAACCAAATCATCAACGAGACCCTCAGCGTCAGCGGCTCGCTGCTGACCAAGCTCTTCACCCGCGAAAAGAGCGAGTACGACCGCTTTGTGAAGGTCAATAAGGAAGTCACCGACTTGGGGCTGAAAGAACAGCTCAGCGGACGCACTTTCCGCATGATGATGGGCATTTTCACCCAAATCGGGCCCTTGCTTATTTACTTTGCAGGCGGCGTCCTCATTATCGGCCTCGGGGAGAGTACCCTCACCGTAGGCACCATCACCGCCATGGTGGCGCTGGTGAATCGCCTGTACCGCCCTGTGGAGTCCCTTTTGAACATTCAAGTAGACTTCACCCGCTCTATGGCGCTGTTTACCCGTATTTTCGACTATTTTGACCGTGAAATCGCCATCAAATCCCCGAAAAAGGGCGTGAAATATGACCTAAAGAAGGTGGACATCACCTTTGAACACGTCCGCTTCGGCTACACCGAGGATGTGGAAATTCTCCACGACATCAACTTCACCGTGAAAAGCGGCGAGACGGTGGCCATCGTGGGCCCCAGCGGCAGCGGCAAGTCCACCATCATCAACTTTATTCCCCGCCTGTGGGATGTGCAGGGCGGTCGTGTGCTGCTGGGCGGCGTGGATGTCCGCGACTTTGACTTGGAGCATCTTCGCAGCCAAATCGGCATGGTGACCCAGGATACCTATCTTTTCAACGGCACCATTCGGGAAAATCTCCTCTACGCCAAGCCCGAGGCCACGGAGGAAGAGCTCATCGCCGCCTGCCAAGCCGCCTCCATCCACGACTTTATTGTGTCCCAGCCGCAGGGCTACGACACGGAGGTGGGCAATCGGGGCTTGAAGCTGTCGGGCGGCGAGAAGCAGCGCCTGTCCATCGCCCGCGTGATTTTGAAAAATCCCACCATTTTGATTCTCGACGAGGCCACCTCGGCGCTGGATTCCATCTCCGAGAGCGCCATTCAAGACGCACTGGAGGTGCTGATGAAGGGCCGCACCAGCATCGTCATCGCCCACCGCCTCTCCACCATCATGGCGGCGGATAAGATTTTGGCGCTGAAAGACGGCGTCATCGCTCAAAGCGGCAAGCACGAAGAACTCCTCGCCCAAGGCGGCGTGTATCAGCAGCTGTTCGAGACACAATTCGGCAGAATGCTGGGAGAAGAAGCGTAAAAAAAGAGAGCCGCAGGGCTCTCTTTTTTTAGGTTATAGGGAATAGTGAAAAGTGAATAGGTGTGGTGTCCGCCGTAAGGCGAACAATTAAATAGTAGAGCTGCCTGCGATGTTGTAGGGGCGGACACCCCAAGGGTGCTTGCTCCGTTTCACTTCGCGGGCGTAGCATCCGCCCTTCGGCGCGTTAGCGCCCTCGGCCCCCTATGACGAGGGGGCTGGATTTTTGCGAAGCAAAAAGACTGGGGGAGAGAATTTTACGAGGAATGTTCGTACTTTCTTTTCATCAGCGAAAAGAAAGTACCAAAGAAAACGCCGCGTGAAACCCATGGTTTCACGACTTCCTTCAACGCGCTTCACCACTCCCACGATGACAGCGCCCCTCGCGTAGATTTCTTCCATCTAAATCTCGTCTAAATGTAGCATCGTCTCTGCTTCTCTTTTCGCTGCCGCTTTTGCTCTGAAATATAGGAGATGTCCTTGTCCTGTCGTAGGGCGGGATGTACCCCAAGGGCATTTGTTCCGCTACGCTCCACGGGCACCCTCATCCCGCCGCGTCTAACGGAACACCCCCGTATGTTGACGGGGCGATGTGGGCATCGCCCCCTACAAAGTCTACCGAGGGCTCACCATAGAACACTAACTGTTAATTGTTAACTGTTACTTGTTAATTGAATTGCATCTTCCCCAACTCATTGCACCGATCGCACAACCGCTGGGCAAGTTCCTGCTTATCCAGCCCCAAGTCCAGCAGTTCATTCACCGTCACGGGGGCATCGAACACGAAATGGCGGCTCTTGCGCTGTAAGTACGCCACATGAACAGGCACATTCAGCCCATGGCGGCGGCAGTAGCGGAAAAACAGCACCGCCCCGGGATGAAAGCCCGTCAGCTCCTGAAAATAGCCGTTCTCCGACTTCTCGGGGAAAATCACCACGCTGTAGCCCTTCTGCAGTGTCTCCAGCGCCTCCTTCATCGTCCCCTTGAAGCGCACATCGCCGTAAGAGGAAATGAGGTGGATGCCCTTATAGTAAAGGTAGGTCACAGGGGTGGCAATGAGGCAGAAAAGCCGCGCCAGCCACAGATTCCAGTGCTTTTTCTGATGGTAGTAGATGTTGGTCTGATAGCGATAGGCGGTCTTAAAATCCTCGTTCATCTCGTGAGTACCCCACTGGCGATGGGGCACAGGGGCGTACAGCTCCAGCGACACGGGGGACTTGGGGCCCTCGTGGTTGCTGAGGATGATGCCGCCGGGGCGCACTTCCTCCCCCAAATAGATGAACTTGGGCTCTTTGATAATGAGGCGCAAAACCGCCTTCACAGCCTTAAACCAACCCTTGCGCTCATATGCCATACCGCCACATCCTTTCCCTCGCAACACAACACATTGGCATAACCTTACCATTTTCGACAGAAAAATGCAACCCGCCCCGCCCCATTCCCTTCCGAAAATTCCCATCTCAGCGGAATCTTAACAGGAGTATACCGCCTGACCACGCCCCTCTTGTAGAAGAGCAATCTTCCAAATCTGCATGGGGGAGGATGAAATCATCCGCGAAGCGGATACATCTTTACCTCTTCCCTATTCACGATTACTTATCACTTCCAAAAATCGGCTGCGGAGAAAAGTGAAAAGTGAAGAGTGAAGAGTGAACAGTGAATAAATAAATCGGCAAACCTCTGACGAGATTTGCCGATTTTTGGAAACCTATTGTAAACGGGGCTGACTCTTTATCTGTGTATCTGTGATTGATCGCTATGTTGCATTATTCTGCTCTCAGGCCGTTTGCCTCAAGGTTCTTGCGATAAGCGGGCAGATGCGTGAACATTTCCTTCTTGAGGG
>JAZQMH010000092.1:0-10901 GCA_045543255.1 Vescimonas sp. | reverse complement strand
GCCGGTGGCGGAGGTCAGCTTGATGGCGTTGCCTTTAATGCGGCCGGTGGAATCCAGATGGGGGCCGGCGCACAGGTCAACGAACTCGCCCTGCTTATAGAAGCTGATGATGGCATCCTCGGGCAGGTCGTTGATGAGCTCCACCTTGTAGGGCTCTTCCTTCTCTTCCATAAACTTAATGGCCTCGGCGCGGGGCAGCTCGAAACGCTCCAGCTTCAGCTTCTCCTTGCAGATCTTGCGCATCTCGGCCTCCATGGCCTCCAGATGCTCGGCGGTAAAGGAGAAGGGGGCATCGAAGTCATAGTAGAAACCATTCTCGTTGCTGGGGCCGATAGCCAGCTTCACCTCGGGGTACAGGCGCTTGACAGCCTGTGCCAGCACGTGGGAGCAGGTGTGCCAGTAAGTCTGGCGGTATTCCTTGTTTTCAAAGGTGTAGATATTCTCTTCGCTCATGGGTATTTCCTCCTTCATAGTATCGGGGTGCGGGAGGATAAAAAATCCCCACCCCTGATGTGTTTCAGGGGTGGGGTAAACAATTACTCCACGGTTCCACCCTGCTTACAGTACGCACTACCGTACTGTCGCTCGTGTGCTCTGTAACGGGAGCATCCCGTTCCGGTCATCCCGGACGGCTCAGGAGTGGTACAGACCGCCCAGCCACCATGCATCGCTTCCAGCCAAGGCGACGCTCTCTTGTTCGGTGTGGATACGGCTTCTTCTCCATCATCGCTGTTTTACATCAACGGATAGTATAAACCCTTTTTTAGCCCTTGTCAACGGGGAAATGCAGCACTTCTGCCACCGAATCGGCGATTTGCACCGCGCCGCAGGATTCCAGCAACTCACGGCTGCGGAAACCCCAGCTGACAGCGATCAAGGGCATGGCGGCGTTCTTCGCCGTGGCGACATCCACCTCGCTGTCGCCGACGTATACCGCTCCCTCCCTCTCCGCGCCCAGCGCTGCAAGGGCCGCATCGACCATATCGGGCGCGGGCTTTCGGGGGATGCCCGCCTGCTCACCGAAGGCGGGGATGCCGGGGAAGAATTTCGCCGCCAGCTCCACCACTGCGCCATGGGGCTTGTTGGACACGATGCCCACCTTGCAGCCCTTATCCTGCAGCGTTTTAAGCAGCGCCAAAATCCCCTCGTAAGGCGCGGTCTTAATGCAGGAGTGTGCCTCATAATAGACCTTGTACTCCTCCAAAATCCTGTCAAATTCCTCTGCCGCCACACCTGCGGGCAAACAGCCGCTGATCAGTTCTCGAGCGCCGTTGCCCGTAGCGTCCACCACCTGCTGATAGCTGCAGGCAGGGTAGCCATACTTGGTCACAATATAATTCACCGCATCGGCCAGATCCTGCGCCGTGTCCAGCAGCGTACCGTCTAAATCAAATAAATAAGTAGTATACATAGTTGCATCTCCTTTTTTCTGCTACATAAGTATACTTCGCCGCTGCTCCTTCGTAAAGAGGAAAAAGTAACAAAAAAGAAGTCCGGCACAGGGCCGGACATCTTTTTATTTAATAGTAGTTATTACCCTTAGGCGTTCTTCTTACCGCGGAAGAAGGTACCGATGACCATGACCACCACGAAGACGATCAGGTAGAACACAACGTTCATCTTGTGAGAGTAGATGGCAGCGAAGACCATGAACAGAGAGCAGATGGTAGCCAGGATGGGCATCACATTGCGCTTGAAGGTGGGCAGAGCCTTCTGCTTCATCAGCGCGAAGTAGATGGGGATGTACAGAGCGTACAGGGTGATGATGGGCAGCTCGGAGGAGTCGAAGCAGAAGGGGCCGAACCAGTTACCCATCAGGCAGCCGCCATAGAAGTACACCAGCCACAGGATGGAGATGAACAGACCGAAGATGGCGGAGTTGGTGGGCATGCCGGTGTTGGGATCCACGTTCTTGAACATAGCCAGCTTGGAGCTGCCGCTCTCCTCAGCCAGATCATACAGGCCGCGGGTAACAGCCATCATCAGGCCGTTCAGAGTACCCCAGCAGGAGATCACGACGAAGGCGAAGATTGCCACGCCGCCGAACTTACCGAAGACGTTGGTGAAAGCGATCTTAGCACCAGCCTCGCCGCCTTCCATCATGGTAGCGCTGTCAACAGCACCGGCCAGACCGATGTAGTAGACCACGTACACGATAGCAACGATGATGGTACCGATCAACAGAGCCTTGGGCAGGTTGCGCTTGGCATCCTTCAGCTCCTTGCCGATAGAGGTGGCGCAGATCCAGCCCTCGAAGGCGAATGCCAGCGCCACGATGGCGGCGAACAGACCCTCGGAGAAGGGCAGCTCGTTGACCACGGTGGTGAAGTTCTGCACGGTCATACCGTTGGTCAGACCCACGATGGTGCCGACGATAGCCATGAGGAACAGGGGGATCAGCTTGATAATGGTGGTGGACACCTGGAACTTACCGGCCAGCTTGGGAGCCAGAGCGTTCATAGCGTAGGTGACGATCATGAAGCCGCCAGCCAACACCATGGTGCGGCCGCCGACAACTGCGTCTTCCCAGCCCAGCAGCACGCCGAAGTAACGGGCGGGCAGCCAGCTCAGAACGGACACCAGGGAGGGATAATAGATGATAGCCATGAACCAGCCGATGTAGTAGCTGTAGGTCTTGCCGCAGGCAGCCTTGGAGAAGCCCACCAGACCGTCCACGCCATCATAATGACCGGACACGATACCGAAGGTGTAGGCGGAGATAATCATAACCACGCCCATGATAATGAATGCCAGGATACCGGCGATCATGTTACCACCGGTACGGTTCAGCACGGACTCAGCCTTGAAGAAGATGCCGGAGCCAATGACGGTACCGATGACCATGGCGATCGCTACGGGCAAACCGTATCTTTTTTCCATAGTTTTTTATCCTTTCTCACTTTCCTATTGTCGATTGTTTGCTTTTTCACAATCTCGCATGAATAGTATACTACGCTAAAATTTTCCTTGCAAGAGGTTTTTTGTGGTGATTTGCGAGAAAAAAGGCAGCCCCTTTTGTCATTTTGCACAGATGAAAAGTGCCCCTCATTTTTTGTGTTTTTTCTCGAAAAGAAACATATTCTACCTCTGTGACGACTTCTCTTTTCCCCTCTCTCCCCTACCTCA
Source organism: Vescimonas sp. (assembly GCA_045543255.1). Classification (GTDB taxonomy): domain Bacteria; phylum Bacillota; class Clostridia; order Oscillospirales; family Oscillospiraceae; genus Vescimonas. Next base: position 7,775 of record JAZQMH010000092.1, on the reverse strand, counting down.
AAAACCGACCTTAACGCGAAACAGAAAAGGCCACCCCGTTTGGGGTGGCTTCAAGGTTTTCTCTCGTTAAGATTCCGCTAAAATCATACATTAAAGCGGAAGTTGGTAATGTCGCCGTCCTGCATGTCGTACTCCTTACCCTCAAGACGGAACAGCCCCTTCTCCTTGGCGGCTGCCATGGTGCCGCAGGCCTTCAGATCCTCGAAAGCGATGACCTCGGCGCGGATGAAGCCGCGCTCAATGTCGGAGTGGATCTTACCGGCGGCGCGAGGTGCCTTAGTGCCGCGGACGATGGTCCAAGCGTGGACATCATCTTCACCGGCGGTAAGGAAGGAGATGTAGCCCAGCAGGTCATAGCTGGTTGTGATGAGGCGGGCAAGACCCGTCTCGGTAAGGCCCAAGTCCTCCATGAACATGGCGGCCTCTTCCTCGTCCATCTCGGCGATATCCTCTTCAAACTTGGCAGCCACAGGCAGCACGGCTGCGCCCTGTGCGTCCGCCAGTGCCTTCAAGGCCACGAAGTTGGGGTTGTTGGCGTAGTCCGCCATGTCCGTCTCGCTGAGGTTGGCGGCGTAAATGACGGGCTTCACAGTCAAAAGACCGCCGTCGATGAGGATGTCCTTATCCTCCTCGGTGAACTCGAAGGTGCGGGCGGGCTTACCGTCGGTGAGATGCTCAATGAGGGCAGAGCACATCTCCACCTCACGCTTGGCCTTCTTATCGCCGCTCTTGGCGTTCTTCTTGGCGCGCTCGAGGCGGCGCTCCACCAGCTCAAGGTCAGCCAGCACCATCTCCAAATCGAAGGTCTCGGCATCACGGGCAGCGTCGGCAGGCTCTAAGAAGATGCTCTCATCATCGAAGCAGCGCACCACCTGCACCAGTGCGTCCGTCTGACGGATGGCCTGAAACACCTCGTTGCCCTTGCCGCCCTTGGCAACACCTGCCACGTCCACAAAGTCGATGGTGGCGGGGCTGTACTTCTTGGGATGATAATACTCCGCCAGCCAGTCAAGACGCGCATCGGGCACCTTGGCAGAGCCCATGTTGGGCTTGGCTGCGGCATTGGTATACGCGCCGGTCTCCGCCTTGGCGCCGGTCAGTGCATTAAACAGGGTGCTCTTGCCCACGTTGGGCAGACCCACGATACCTAATTTCATAAAGGAAGTCCTCCTTGTTTTCTTCTGAAAAATTATTGTACCATCTCCCGTCCAAAAGCGCAAGAGTGGAAAAGAGATATTGCCATAGAACACCCCAAACAGCAGAACACCCGTGCTTTTGGCACGGGTGTTCTTTGAGATGAGGACCTCTGCAATGGAAATAGCGGTCAAACAGGCTTTCGCCTGAGGAGCATCGGTGATATGGAGTCCCAAGAGGCCCCAAGGGACTCCATATCGGAGAGAGTTTATGGAAAAAAGATGGGGATAACTTATGACAAGAGTGGTATCGCACTCATAGTATAACGCTTATTCCGCGATCTTTTCCAACACAGCAACCACCAGCTCGGTGGTGACGCGGACATCCTCCAGATTGCACTTCTCATTGGGGGTATGCACATCGATCAGGGTAGGGCCGATGGCGATCATGTCCAAATGGGGGTTCTTCTGGGCGAATGCACCGCACTCGACACCGGCATGGACAGGCTCAACCACCATGTCCTTACCGGTCAGTTCCTTATAAGCTGCGCAGGTGATGGGCACCAGCTTGGAGTTGGGGTTCACCGCCCAGCCGGGAACATGGGTATCGTTACGCAGCGTGAATCCGCACTGCTGAGCCAAAGCCTCACAGATATAACCAATCTGAGTAGCGTGATAGGTCACGCTGCTGCGGGCAAAGTCAGCAAACTCGATCTTCTCATCATCGATGGTGATCGTGCCCACGTTGGAAGAACTCTCCACAAGGCCGTCCACGAAGGGGCTCATGGTGTGGACATTGTTGGGGCACATGGTCATCAGATCGATGAGGTCGCAGGAGGTCTTGGCGCTCAGCACACGCTCGGGGGCAGCATCATCCACCGCCACGGCGAAGCTGTACTCAGGCTCTACGTTGTCGAAGGCCGCTTTGAACTCCACCATGAAGCTATCCAGTGCCGCCTTGGCCTTATCCACATCGGCAGGAGCGACAGCAAAGCGCACCTTGCCGAACTTGGGGATGGCGTTGGGTGCCTGACCGCCGGAGAAATCGGCGATCTGATAGGCAACGCCTGCCTTCTTCACTGCCGCCATAGCGGTGGCAAGGCTCACCAGTGCGTTGGCGTGGCCCTTGTTGATGCCCACGCCGGAGTGACCGCCCAGCAGATTACTGAAGCTGATGGTCATGGTCTTGCATCCTGCAGGCGCGGTCTCCCAATCTGCCTTGCGGCTGAATACGAAGAAGTCACCACCGGCGCAGGAGTTGCAGATAGAGCCAATCTCCTCCCAGTCGAGGTTGACGAGATAGTCACCCTGCAGGTATTTGGCATCCATGTTAATGGAATCCATGCCGTCTTCCTCATTGACGGTGAATATGGCGCGGATGGGGCCGTGGCGCAGGGTATTGTCGCCCAGCACATAGAGTGCGATAGCGATACCGATGCCATCGTCAGCACCGAGGCTGGTACCATCGGCGGTGAGCATCTCGCCGTCGTTGATGACCTTAATGGGGTCGGTCATAGGATCATACTCCACGCCCTCTTCGCAGACACAGACCATATCCATGTGTGCTTGGAAGATGGTGAGGGGCTTCGATGCGTAGCCGGGGGTGGCGGGCTTATCGATGATGATCTGACCCAGCGCATCCTTCTCTACCTGCAAGCCATGTTTCACAGCCCAGTCGTAGAGATACTGCGCCACCTGCTCCTCGTGATGGGAGGGGCGGGGGATCTGGGTCAAGGCCATAAATTCGGACACAACGGCATCCAAAATCTGTTTACTCATAGTTCCTTCTCCTTACTTGGCGATGGCGGTTGCTTCCTCGATGGTCATTTCACCGGCACCTGCCAGTTTGGTGTTCTTCAGCAGGGCATAGAGAATCCAGTAGGCGATGAAGGACAGGATCACGCCGTCCAGTGCGGAGGAGAAGACGGTGATGACACCCAGCGTCTCCAGCAGAGCGAAGATACCGCCGATGAGCCAAGAGATAACGCCGATCCAGTTGACACCACGGATGGGAGACCAATTCTCCTTCTTACCCTTGCAGCAAACGAAATAGTCGCAGATGACAACGCCCATGACGGGAGGCACCACAGCGCCGAGGATGCTGATATAGGTGTTGAGGAAATCGGCAAGACCGATCACAGCCAGCACAATACCCAGCACGGCGCACAGCAGGGTGACCATGGGGCGATTCTTATCCTTCACAGAGAACATCTTGCAGGCGGCAAGACCGGTCATATAGGCGTTACCGGTGTTGGTGGTCCAAGTTGCAAGGATCAGCACCAGCATAGCAATGATGGGCAGGCCGAGACCGGCAAACATAGCGGTCACATCGTAGTTACCGGTACCGATGGCCATAATGGCACCCACCAAAATCATCAGCAGCGCCGCAGGCATAACACCGATAAGGGTGGCCTTCACCACATCACCACGGGACTTGGCATAACGGGTGTAGTCGGCGTTGCAGGTAGCACCCAAAGCAAACAAACCGATAACAGTGGAGATTGCCACAGGCATAGGCATGGCATTCTCGGTGACAGCACCGACGATATTGTTCCAGCCGGCGGCATTGATGGAATGGATACCGCCATAGGCGCACAGGAGCACCAGCAGAGGTACGGCGATGTAGTTCAGCACAGACATCCACTTCACACCGTACACGGCGGTAACACCCATAACAGCACCCCAAATGATGCAGCTGAGCCAGAAGGGGAAGTTGACATTGAATTGCAGCATCAGCGTGTTAAACGCCAGTGCGCAAGTGGCGGTCTGGACGGCGAACCAACCGGCCTCACAGATAAAGATGATGAGGGCCATCGTGAAGTTGGAACCCGTCATACCAAAGGCGCGGGTAGAACACATCGAGGCATTCAGACCCGTGTCAGCACCGATGATACCACCGAGGATCATCAACAGGCAGCACACGGCAAAACCGATAATGGTGGCCCAGACGATGGAACCCATGGTCAGGGTACCGCCGAAGATACCGCCCACCATCAGCATGGGGATGCAGATCATCGTGCCGACCCAAATGAAGGCGATGCTCCACCAGGAGCGCTTTTCGTTGGCTTGGATCTGGGACAGACCCTTATCCTGCACCTTCTCTTCAACCTGTACAGTCTTGTTTTCTTCCATGTTTATTCTCCTCTCTAAATTTGTTGTGTTAGAGGTTTGCGTTTAATGGGACAAGGCCCGAAGGTGGAGAACCCTGTCTCGCCCTCGGGCCCTGTCTATATTAGGAGTTACGCTCTATCTGAAACGTCGCTTTTTTATTTTTGCGTTCTTTTCTCAGTTGGGGTAACGGACAATCTTGCCGGCGTAGTCCACGTTGGTGAAGTAAGGCTTCCAAATCTCGTTGATGTAGTCCTCACCCTGCTTCCACCAGCGCTCGTCAACCTCGATGATGCCGATATCCACATACTGACCCTCCACGGTGTCGGCGTTGGTCAGAGGGATCTGAGCCTCGATGTCATAGAAGGAGATAATGTCGGGAGCAGTCATCACAACCTCGCCATCCTTGAACATGACCAGGTTCTCGTTCTGCAGCAGCACCTCGTAAGTGCAGCCATCCTCACCGGCGATGACGGCAGTACCGTAATCGAAGCCGCCCTTGACCTTCACATCCACCTTGGTGATCTTACCGCGGCAGATGCCCTTGGCCTTCAGCTCGGAGTTGGCAGCCAGATAGTCGTAGAAGTTGACAGCAGGCTTTTCCTTCTTATACGTATCCAGACACTCGCCCACCATCATGGCGCGGGTGACAGTGCCGTTACCGATGGCGGCCTCGATCTGCTCCTTGGTGACCATCCAGCCGGACAGACCTGCCATCATATCGAAAGCCACGCAGATGTTTCTGCCGATGACCTCACCCTCAGCAGCATCACGGGGATCGCCCAACTCAATGATCAAGCGGTTATTCTTATTGTCGGCCATGGCCAGAGGAGAGGTGTCAAGGCCATTGACGTGCAGCAGCAGGGTGTCCAGAGCGGGCACAGCGCGGGCAGCACCGTCGCAGTCCACCAGAGGGATCTTGTTCATGGCGGCGATCAGCATAGGAACGAAGGTGTTAAAGCCGCCCATCTCCACAGGGATGGCGTAGCTCAGCTTGCGGCCCATCTTGGCAGCTGCATCCACCAGTGCGTTATAGGAGTTGACACCATACATGGTGAAATCCTTGCCCTTCAGGGCAACAGGGGAACCCATACCGGCGGTAACGGCAGCATAGGCGGTGGGATCCATCTCGGAAGTGGAGATCATCTCCAGCTCGATGTCTCCGTGAGCCTTGATATAGTTCTCCAGCATATCAATGCCGCACTCGGGAGAACCGCCGCCACCGGCACCGAGAACCGTGGCACCATAGATCACATTGATGCAATCCTGCTTCGTCAATTTCTTAGCCATGTCTTTTTCCTCCATATTTCATAAATTTCGTTGACAAGCTCATTGTCTCTTCCACTTCAAAGTATAAAAGACGGCTATTTTTCCTGCATCGTTCCGAAAAACAAAATAATCCCCCCGAACTTTGTCCGAGGGGATAAAGAGAAAAATACTTTTGTTAATTTTGTATAAAAGCAACCCTTACGTTTTGAGAAGCCGCCCAATACCCGATGCTTGATACAGCTCCAGCGATTCCGGCATCTGATTCAGCTCACAGCTGATGGCGCTGCGCACCTTGCTGAGGCGATACTTCACCGTGTTCTTGTGGAGGAACATCAGGTTGCCCGTCTTTTGCATATTGGACTCGGCATCCAGCAGGTACACCGCCAGCGTATCCAAAAGCTCCTCACCGTCCGGCAGCTCCCGCACTTTGGCAAGGCAGCGCATTTCCCGATTGACCCGCTGCTCCCCTTCCAGTACCGTCTCGCGGCACCAGCGGGAGAAGCGGATCTCGCCCAGAGTAAACATGGCCTTCTCAGGGTAGATGCGGCAGGCGGTGGAGAGGTTTTCGTCGGCGAGGATATAGGCCTCCCGTGCCTGTGCGGTGTTCATAATGCCCTGACAGACGGCGCCTTGAATCTGGATGCCGTTGTGTGCCAGCTGCTGGGCGTATTCCTCCGCCAGCGCCATCTCCGTCTCGTCAAAGAGGTTGTCGTCCGTCATGGCTACGAGATATTGGCTATAGTAGTCCACGATAGCCAGCTTGTGATGCTCCTGCAAAAAGCGCTTAAGGCGCATCAGGCAGTTGAGCCGCTGGTTGCCGTCAATGGAGCGTCCGGCCATGTTGGTGGGATGGAGGATCCAAATATTGTGGATGGAGGATACATCGATGTGCATCCGCTCGGCGATCTGCTTTTTCTCATCGGGACGGTCATTCAGCACGGCGCGGACAAGGGCATCGGTGCCCTCATAATTGGTATCTTGGTTCCACACATTGAGGAACATCTCGATGACCTCCACCGCCTGCTGCAAGCTCTCCCGATCCTGTGTCCCCTGCTCGTCCAGTGCCAACAGGTGGAACTCCAAATGCTTCTTCGACAATACCGGCAGCGTCCGTACGAATACGGGCCGATCGCACAGCATCTCTACCGGCTCATCCCGCAGCACAGGCAGTTCCTTCAAGGAGTCCAAAATCTGCTGATACTCCCACTGGTTGGACACAGGCCACGCCGCCGCAGCCTTTTTCGTCAAATAGCGGTCGGCCAGCACCAGTGTGCAGCGGAGGCGGTCGCTGAGGAGGCGCAGCACCGCGTTAATGGTGCGATTTTGCTCCGGCAGTTGGGAGATGCGCTTGACCATCTCCGAGGCGTAGTATTTCTCCTGCTTTTGGTCGATGATGACCCGCTCCACAACCTCGGTAATCACATCGCTGTAGCGGAAATCCATCCTGCCTAAAGGCATGGCAATGATAGGGAAATCCAGTTCCTCTGCCGTGGCAAGAAGCTGCGGGGACAGTTCCTTGATATACACGCCTACATAGTACAGCACAAGCCCCGCCGCACCGAGGGAATGAATGCAGTGCAGGAGGTCACACTGGCTCTGCACATCGTCGCGAATGGCGATAAGACCCGAGAGGATCAGCTCATTGCCCACCACCAAGTCATCATTCAGCGCGGGAATGTCGGGGTATTCCATTACGGTGACAGAGGACACGGGGCGATTGATGCCGCCTGCGCCCGCCACCAGCGTAGCATCCCGCAGGGCAGGTAATTTCAAACAATCGGCAACGGTAATACTCATAGTGAACCCCTCCTCATTCCGTCAGTTTTCCCTGTATAGCTCTATTTTACAAAACCCCAAGGCAAAATGAAACGCTTTTCTCGGAGAAATACAATTTTGGTTCAAGAGGACAACGGATGGGGTGAATTTTTGTGGGTGTGGGACAAAAGAAGCGCCTTTGCACTGCACATATCTCAGAGCAAAGGCGTTCTCTCCATATCACATAATTCTTGTTACTCTTTTTTGTGCTGTCCGCAATGCATCACATACCCAATTTCGGGGTGAATGAGCAAATTTATCACCTCTTCATCGATAGGAACATCTTTTTCCAAACAGCTGTCTAACCGTGCTATCGCAAAACTCAAATCGGTGATAATGTCCTCCCTTGTGCAAAACGGAATCTCTCCAGAAAGCTTCACAATTAACTCGTTAGCCGTTGCATCAAGGTAGGAATGCAAGTGTTCTCCAAGATACTTTAAAGTCGGATCG
>JAZQMH010000091.1:0-5191 GCA_045543255.1 Vescimonas sp. | reverse complement strand
CAGGTGCGGCGTACCGTTCGGGCTCATACATGCCGTTGAGTGTGGTAAGGAACAGCAACAGCCGCGCCGTGAGATGGAGGCGCACATCGGGAATAGAGGTAAAATCGAAGTCGGCAAAGGCGGCACGCAAGCGCCCCTTGGGGTCATCTGCTACGCTGTAGCGGTTGTGCTGCCCCAAGGGTCGATCGAGGAACGGCCGCAGGAGATGCCCATCGGGATCAATGTCTGAAAGCAGGGCAGGGGAGAAGTGGATGGCAATGCGGTCATAGGGTGTGTCGGGCTGGAGATTCAGCTTATGTGCCTCTGCCGCACGCATGATGAAAATGTCCCCCGCCTCTAAGGGGTACTGCTGTCCCTCCACCAAATACGTGCCCTGCCCCGAAATGCAATAATAGATCTCCATCCACTCGTGGGCGTGCATGGAAAAGGACTCCCGATCGGGGTTCAAATCCACCGTGTGATGGCTGTAAAGTACCTCGTCACGGTAGGAAAAGATAGCGCTCATCCCGTCACCTCCTGCGCTTTTTTGCACATTGTAACACCAAATGCGCCAATTTGCAATATTGATTCGGAGAATAAGCAATTCCATTGTTTTTTCTCATGGAGTACAATAGCACCATAGAGATCAAAAAAGGAACAAAAAACTCACATATACGAGAAAGGATCGAACCGCTATGGAACTGAATCTGCGCAGCAACTACCGCTATGCCATCGCTTGCCCCACCAGCATGGGCGTTCGTATCACCCCTGACAACCGTATGGCTGCCCACAACAGCAATCACTTCTACATGCAGGCCACTTCCGCCGAGTCCAACGTGCTGAACGTGGCATCTTCTCTGGGCAACGAGTGCTTGGTGCTGACCAAGTTCGTCAAGGGCAGCCCCATTGCCCAGTTCATTAAGAACGACCTGCGCCGCCGCAACATCAACTACGAGGGCGTTGAAGTGGATCAGGGCGGCCCTTGGGGCTATCGCCATCAGTTCAACATCGCCGACTCCGGCTTCGGTATGCGCGCTCCTCGCGTGTGGAACGACCGCGCCGGTGAGGTGGGCACGACCCTGAGCGCTGACGAGTTCGACTTTGACCGCATTTTCGGCACTGAGGGCGTGGCCATCCTCCACATCTCTGGCCTTATCGCCGCTATGAGCTGCTCCACCACCGAGTTCTGCCTCGCCGCTGCCCGCGCCGCCAAGGCACACGGCACCCTCGTCTCCTTCGACCTGAACCACCGCGCCACCTTCTGGAAGGGGCATGAGGAAGAGCTCCATCAGGCCTTCCATGAGATCGCTTCCGTTGCCGACATTCTGGTGGGCAACGAGGAGGACTTCCAGCTGTGCCTCGGCTTCACCGGCCCTGAGGCAGGCGGCAAGGACTTAAGCGGCAAGATCGAGAGCTTCAAGGGCATGATCCGCGAGGTGAAGGCCAAGTACTCCAATGCCAAGGTCTTCGGCACCACCCTCCGTCAGGTCATCTCCGCCAACGAGCATCTGTGGGGCTGCCTCATGCTCTCAGGTGACGAGTGGTACGTGGAAGAGCCCCGCACCATCCCCGTCATGGATCGTATCGGCGGCGGCGATGGCTTCACCGGCGGCCTCCTGTACGGCATCCTCAAGGGCTGGGAGCCCGAGAAGTGGCCTCAGTTCGGTTGGGCAACGGGCGTTCTCGCCGCCTCCAGCCTCAACGACTACGGTGAGCCTGCCGATGAAAAGCAGGTTTGGGACATCTACGCAGGCAACGCCCGCGTGCAGCGCTAAAGAATTTTAGGGAGGAACAATTGCTATGAAGAAAGCAGACATCGGCCTCGTTGGCCTCGCCGTTATGGGCGAAAACCTCGTCATGAACATGGCCTCCAAGGGCTTTACTGTGGCGGTCTATAACCGCACCACTGAGAAGGTGAAGAATTTCGTCGAAGGCCGCGCCGCCGGCAAGACCATCATCGGTACGTACTCCATTGAAGAGCTGGTGGCCAATTTGGAAAAGCCCCGCAAAGTCTTTATGATGGTCAAGGCTGGCAGCGCTGTGGATGCCCTCATCGATCAGCTGATCCCCCATCTGGAGGAGGGCGACATCCTCATCGACGGCGGCAACAGCCACTTCCCCGACACCATCCGCCGCACTGAGTATGTGGAGAGCAAGGGCCTGCTGTATGTGGGCTGCGGCGTCTCCGGCGGCGAAGAGGGCGCACTGAACGGTCCTTCCATGATGCCCGGCGGCTCTGTGGCTGCTTGGCCCTTCGTCAAGCCCATCTTTCAGGGCATCTGCGCCAAGGTTGACGGCGGCGCTGCCTGCTGCGACTGGGTGGGCGAGAATGGCGCAGGCCATTTCGTCAAGATGGTCCATAACGGCATTGAGTACGGCGATATGCAGCTCATCTGCGAGGCGTATCAGCTCATGCGCGACGGTCTTGGTATGACCTCCGAGGAGATGCACGAGGTGTTCGCCGCTTGGAACGAGACGGAGCTTGACAGCTATCTCATTGAGATCACCCGCGACATCCTCGGCTACAAGGATGAAAAGGGCGAGACCACCGTGGAGCACATCCTCGACACCGCAGGTCAGAAGGGCACCGGTAAGTGGACTGCCATCTCCGCACTGGACGAGGGCGTGCCTCTGACCCTCATTGGCGAGGCTGTGTTTGCCCGCTGCCTCTCCGCCATGAAGGCCGAGCGCGTCACCGCCGCCAAGGTGTTCCCCAAGGAAGCTCCCGCTTTTGAAGGCGACAAGGCCGCCTTCGTGGAGTGCATCCGTAAGGCACTGTACGCCTCCAAGATCATCTCCTACGCACAGGGCTACACCCTCATGCGCACCGCCGCCGAGACCCACGGCTGGAATCTCAACTACGGCGGCATCGCCCTCATGTGGCGCGGCGGCTGCATCAACCGCAGCGTGTTCCTCCGCAAGATCAAGGAAGCCTATGACAAGAACCCTGCTCTGGAGAACCTGCTGCTGGACGACTACTTCGCCGAGACCATCAAGACTCTCGTTCCCGCATGGCGCGAGGTGGTGGCCTACGCTGTGAAGGCCGGTATCCCCATGCCCGCATTCTCCTCTGCTCTCAGCTACTTCGATGGCTATACCACCGCTGCACTGCCCGCCAACCTCCTGCAGGCACAGCGTGACTACTTCGGCGCTCATACCTACGAGCGCACCGACATGCCCCGCGGTCAGTTCTTCCACACCAACTGGACCGGCAAGGGCGGCAACACCTCCTCCAGCGCCTACAATGCGTAAGGTAAAGGGCATTATTGCCCTCGATTTGGACGGCACGCTCCTCAACAGCGCCAAGGAGCTGACCGAGGGCAATCGCCGCGCCTTGGAGCGTGCCTACGAAGCGGGCTACGCCATTGTCCCCACCACGGGTCGATTCTACGGCGGCATGCCCCAGTGCATCCGTGACCTGCCCTTCGTCCGCTATTGTATCACCATCAACGGCGCAGAGGTGGCGGATCTCGAAACGGGCGAGGTCATCTACCGCGCCAAGATCCCCAACGCCCTCGCCCTCGCCGTCTACGAGGCTATGGACAGGGAAAACGTCCTCTACGATGTCTATCAGCATAACGCCGCTTTCATGTCCGTATCACACAAGGCGCGCATTGATACTATGGTCAGCAGCGACCACTACCGCGAGATGCTCCACCGCTTGAGAAAGCCTGTCCCCGAGCTGAAGGCCTTCCTCCGCGAAAATGGCGACAGCGTGCAGAAGATCCAGCTTTTCACCGTGGATCGTCCCCTGCGCCTGCGCTTAATGGAGCAGCTGCCCACCATGTTTGATGGTCTCGCCGTGTCCAGCTCCGTCATCGACAACATCGAGATTAACGATAGCCGCGCCCACAAGGGTGCAGCCCTTTTGGCGCTGGCTGCCCACCTCGGTCTTGATCGGAAAGACACCTTCGCCTTTGGTGACGGTCTCAACGACCTCACCATGCTCCGCGAGGCGGGCATCGGCTTTGCTATGGAGAATGGCGAACCCGAGGTGAAGGCCATGGCGGACCGCGTGACTGCTAGCTGTGACGCCGACGGCGTTGCCCGCGGCATCGAGGCCATTTTGGAAATGAACGAATAAGGATTTACACTAAAGGAGATCACTATGAATCTTACTTTGAAACCCGACCTGCGTGGCAAAGTCGCCGTTGTGACGGGCGGCGCAGGCGTATTGTGCAGTGAGTTTGTCCGCGCCCTCGCCCAGTGCGGGGCAAAGGTCGCCATTTTGAACCGCACCCTCTCTAAGGGTGAGGCGTTGGCGGAAGAAGTCCGCGCCGCAGGCGGCGAGGCTATGGCATTTAGCTGCAATGTCACCGATACCGAGAGCGTCAAGGCCGCCCATGAGGCAGTGCTGGCCGCTTTTGGCAAGTGCGACATCCTCATTAACGGCGCAGGCGGCAACAATCCCCGCGCCAACACCGACAAGGAATATTTTGAGCTTGGCGACATGGAGGCCGCTACCAAGTCTTTCTTCGACATTGATGAAGAGGGCTTCCGCTTCGTCATGGATCTCAACTTCGTGGGCACGCTGCTGCCTACACAGGCGTTTGCCCAAGACATGATCGGCCGCGAGGGCTGCACCATCATCAACATCAGCTCCATGAACGCCTATACCCCTCTTACCAAGATCCCCGCCTACTCCGGTGCAAAGGCCGCCATCTCCAACTTCACCCAGTGGCTGGCTGTCCATTTCAGCCGCGTTGGCATCCGTGTCAACGCCATTGCCCCCGGCTTCTTCCTCACCGATCAGAACTATTCCCTCATGTACCGTGAGGACGGCACTCCCACCGAGCGCAGCGGCAAAATTGTGGCAGGTACGCCCATGGGTCGCTTCGGCAAGCCCGAGGAACTGCTGGGCGCGCTGATGTTCTTGGTGGACGAGCACGCCGCCTCCTTCGTCACGGGCGTGTGCATCCCCGTGGACGGCGGCTTCTCCGCCTACAGCGGCGTGTAAGAGGTGGACGGTATGGAGATTTTCTGCCGCGCCGCAAATGAATTAGGGCTTTCCCGTGAGGAGATCACCACCGCTTTGATGCACAGCCCCGAGGGTCGCACGCTCAAAAACCTCCTCATTATCCCTCCCGACTATACCCGCTTCCACTCTAATTCGGGTCTTATTACCAACATCTACTACCATGCCCTTGTGGACATGGGTTGTGAGGTGGACATTCTCCCCGCACTGGGCACTCATGTCCCCGTTACCGAGGCC
>JAZQMH010000090.1:0-14153 GCA_045543255.1 Vescimonas sp. | reverse complement strand
CACGGAAATGCCCGCCATGTGGGCGATCATCATGGTGGTGGTGACGGTAGTTGCGCCATCCTTACCCAGTGCCACCAGCACAGGCAGGTCGCGGCGGCTTGCCTTGGTGACAGCCAAGCCGGTGCGGCCCAGGTAGTCGATCTCCTCGGCGCTTAAGCCCGCCTTCAGACGGCCGCCCAGCACGGCGATAGTGGCGGGCACAGCGCCGTTTTCACGGATGATCTTCTCCACTGCCAGCGCCGTCTCCACATTCTGGGGATAGGGCATACCGTGGCTGATAATGGTGCTCTCCAGTGCCACCACGGGCTTGCCGTTTGCCAAAGCCTCAGCCACTTCGGGTGCAATATCCAAATACTTATTCATAACATATTCTCCTCACTTTTTCTCAGTGTTTTAATCGCTTCTTTGCTCATATTGGGATGGATGGTACTCTCCGCCGTGCAGGCAAAAGCCCCTGCGCAGATGGCGTTGCGTGCCGTCTCGGCAAGCCCCTGCTTCTCCAAAAGGGAGGCCGTCAGCGCCGCCACCATGGCATCGCCGCCGCCTGTGGCGTTGGCAACCTCTACCTTGGGACAGGGAATGTGTACCCGCTCTCCTCCACGGTTCTTGGCGAAGATACCCCGCGCACCAAGGGAGATGTAGACCTGCTCCATGCCCGAGGACAGCAGTACATCGGCGGCCTTTTCCGCGCTGGCCTCGTCCTCCACGGAGATCCCCGTCAGCAGCGAGGCCTCTAAGGCGTTGGGCTTGAAGGCGTAGAGCTTGGGCAGCACCTTTTTCAGCTTCACTGCCTTCACCGTGGACACGGGATCTGCCACCATGGGGACGGTGCAATGCTGCGAGAGCCACACAAGGCTCTCCTCAGGGGGATTGGCATCCAGCACCACCATGTCAAAGCCGTTGATCTCCTCAATGCGCTCGCGGAAGAAGTCCACCGTCATGTGGCGGTAGATCTCCATGTCGCTGAGGGCCAAGGCCATGTCACCGTCTGCATCCAGCATATAGAGATAGGTGGAGGTACGCTCCCCCGCAATGGTAGGGGATAGGCGCAGATCAAGGCCGATCTCACGGGCGTGTTCACGGAGCTGCGCGGCAAAGCCATCGTCACCCAGCACCGTCAAAAGGGCGGTATCTACACCCAACAGGCAGAGGTTGTGGGCAATATTGCGGCCCACGCCGCCAAAGGAGGTGCTGACCACACCGGGGTTGGAGTCGGCCATGCGGAGGGTCTCCTTGCTTCTGCCGCCTACGTCCATATTCACCGCGCCGATCACCAGCACACGGGCCATACCTGCCGCCTCCTCTCCCGAATTTCCATACATCGTAATTTTACTATTGGAAGGGAAAAAAGTCAACGGTATCCCCCTTGTCAAGCGGTGAAAAGTGGTATATAATAAGTAGTCACTGAACTACAACACAGGAAAAGGTGAAAGAATATGGAACGAGTAAAAATTGCAGCCCTCTTTGCCGACGCCGATGTCTTTGGCGGCAAGGAGATTACCGTGTGCGGCTGGGCCCGCACCATCCGCGATATGAAGACTTTTGGCTTCATCGAGCTGAACGATGGCTCCTGCTTTAAGAATCTGCAGGTGGTCATGTCCGCCGAGGAGCTTGAGAACTATAAGGAGATCGCCGCGCAGAACGTGGGCGCCGCCCTCATCGTCCGCGGCACCGTGGTGCTGACCCCCGAGGCAAAACAGCCTCTGGAGGTGAAGGCCGCCGAGATCTTTGTGGAGGGCAAGTCCACCCCCGACTATCCCCTGCAGAAGAAGCGCCACAGCGTGGAGTTCCTGCGCACCATCCAGCATCTGCGTCCCCGCACCAACCTCTTCTCCGCTACCTTCCGCGTCCGCTCCGTGGCAGCATGGGCCGTCCATGACTTCTTCCAGAGCCGCGGCTTCGTGTACGTCAACACCCCCATCATCACCGGCTCTGACTGTGAGGGCGCAGGTGAGATGTTCCGCGTTACCACCTTGGATCTGGAGAACCTCCCCCGCTTGGAGGACGGCTCTATCGACTATTCCAAGGACTTCTTCGGCAAGGAGACCAGCTTGACCGTTTCCGGTCAGCTGAACGCCGAGAACTTTGCCATGGCCTTCGGTGATGTCTACACCTTCGGCCCCACCTTCCGCGCCGAGAACTCCAACACCCAGCGTCACGCCGCTGAGTTCTGGATGATCGAGCCCGAGATGGCCTTCTGCGACTTGGACGGCGATCTGGAGGTCATGGAGGGTATGGTGAAGCATATCATCCGCACCGTTTTGGAGAAGTGCCCTCAGGAGATCGAGTTCTTCAACGCCTTCGTGGCTAACCCCCTCAAGGAGCGCCTTGAGCTGGTGGCTTCCTCCGACTTCGGCCGCATCAGCTACACTGAGGCCGTGGAGATCTTGAAGAAGAACAACGATAAGTTCGACTTCAAGGTGGAGTGGGGCACCGATTTGCAGACGGAGCATGAGCGCTATCTCACCGAGCAGATCTTCAAGCGCCCCGTGTTCGTCACCGACTATCCCAAGGAGATCAAGGCTTTCTATATGCGCCTCAACGACGATGGCAAGACCGTTGCCGCAGCCGACTGCCTCGTGCCCGGCATCGGCGAGATCATCGGCGGCAGCCAGCGTGAAGAGCGCCTCGACATCCTCGAGAACCGCATCCGTGAGCTGAACATGGATCCCAAGGACTACTGGTGGTACTGCGATCTGCGCCGTTACGGCTCCTGCCGTCACGCAGGCTTCGGCCTCGGCTTCGAGCGTATGGTCATGTACCTCACGGGCGTTTCCAACATCCGCGACGTGGAGCTCCATCCCCGTACCGTGGGCAACGCCGAGTTCTAAGAAAACACTGCAAACGACCGTCTCTTTTTCGGAGGCGGTCGCTTTTTGCGTTTTTTCAACTTTTTTCTCGATTGTTGCATATGCCACTGATAACCTCCCCACTTTGGGGTATACTACACTCAACAAACCACACTACACAAAAGGAGCTGATCGTAATGGCAATCAAACACGCAAACACTGAAAACTTCGATTCTCTGGTACTGGAGAGCAAGGGCACCGTTCTGGTGGACTTCTGGGCCGATTGGTGCGGCCCCTGCCGTATGCTCGCTCCCGTGCTGGACAGTGTCGCTGACGAGATCGAGATCGTCAAGGTCAACGTAGATGACCTTCCCCAGCTGGCTGTGGCTTTTCAGGTAGTCAGCATCCCCACCATCATCGTCTTTAAGGATGGCAAGCCCGTCAATAAGTCTATCGGCGTGGTGGATCGGGAAACCCTGCTGGAGCTGGCAAAATAACATCACCCTCCCAAGCATTTTGCTTTGTTTTCTCTGTTTTCTCTCTCATACAAAAGAAAGCCCGCCTTCATGGCGGGCTTTCCCTTTTTTACCAGATAAAAGGCAGCAATCTCCAACGCACCTTTTCTTTATAGGCGGCATAACCGTCCAGCTCTGCCGTCAGCACCTGTTCTTCGTTGCCAATGCGCTTGGCAATGATAAAGGGATACACGAGGAAAATAACAAAAGCATAGATAGACCCCAACACCAGCGGCATGGTCAAAAACAGCACCAGCGTCACACTGTACATAGGATGGCGCACGATGCCATAGAGCCCCGTGTCCACCACCTGCTGCCCCTCCTGCACCTCAATGGTACGGGAGAGATAAGTGTTCTCCCGCAGCACCTCGGCATAGAAGGCATAAGATGCCAAAAACACCACCGCCGCTGCGATGGACACCCCCTTCGGCAGCATATACCAACCAAAGCGGCAAGTAAGTCCTGCCACAATGAAGCCGACCAAAAACATGAGGCCGCTGAGCTTCACCACAAGGCTCTGCTCCCGTTCCCTCTCCTTGGCGTTGAGCCGCTTTTCAAGGAGTGCAGGATTCTTTTTCAGCATCACAAGACCTGCAAGAAACATGGGCACAAAGAGAATCCCCATGAAGAGCCAGCCCCGCCAAAAATGCAATGTGCCCGCAGGCAAAAATACCAGTACCCCCACCAATACCACGCCCAGCAGGAACTTTCCCACCGCCTGTGCAAACAGGGATTTTTTCATCTTCTCTCACATCCTCTCCCCTGTCTTTTTCTCTACTCTACCACACACCTCTCCTTTTTTCAACTCCTGCGCGCCGTTCCCTCGTTGACAATGCTCCACGAATGGAGTACAATACTTGCAATGTAACTAAAGGAGGTTTCCTATATGAATCTTGCTCTGTTAGGTTTCGGCGTGGTAGGCAGCGGCGTGTATGAGTGGTGCCGCGACCGCGAGGATTTACATGTTACCCGCGTGCTGGTGCGCTCTCCCAAGCCCGCCGTGGCGGACATTTCCACCACCGATTTTAACGACATCGTCACCGACCCCGCCATCGACCTTGTCGCCGAGGTCATGGGTGGTCTCCATCCCGCTTATGAGTACGTCACCGCCGCCATGAAGGCGGGCAAGCACGTGGTCACCGCCAACAAGGCCCTCATTGCCGCCTATTATACGGAGCTGACCTCCCTCGCCCGCGAGATGGGCGTTGGTCTCCTCTGCACCGCCGCTGTGGGCGGCGGCATCCCTTGGCTGGTAAATCTGGCCCGTGTCCGCAAGCTGGACGCCATTGAGCGTCTCGGCGGCATTATGAACGGCACGTCCAACTTCATCATGGACGCCATGCACGCTGCTCCCGTGTCTTTCCCCTCCATTTTGAAGGAGGCGCAGGACTTGGGCTACGCCGAGGCCGACCCCTCTGCCGACATTGACGGCGATGACATCCGCCGCAAGCTGGTCATCTCCGCCAACATCGCCTTCGATGCAGTGCTGAAGGAGGAGGACATCCCCATGTTCGGCATCCGCACCGTCACCGACAGCGACATTGCCACCTTTAAGGCCAAGGGCTTCACCTGTAAGCTCCTTGCCACCGCAGCCGCCGCAGAAAATGGCGTGTGCGCCTACATTGAGCCTACTCTTGTGTCTGCCGATGCCTTGGAGGCCGCCGTGCCCAAGAACTTCAACCTCATCACCTACGAGGGCGTCAATATGGGTCGCCAGAGCTATTACGGACAGGGCGCAGGACAGATGCCCACCGCCGCCAACGTGGTGCAGGATTGCCTCACCATTCTGGGCGGTGAGGGCGGCTTCTACACCGACAAGGCCGTTCCCATGGCACTGGACGGTGAAAATGAGGCCCACCCCTACTATGTACGCACCGCTGCTCCCGACCAGTGGCTGGCAGACAACACCGCCGAGCGTTGGGAAACTGGCGTGGTCACCGGCGCAGTGAACACCTATGAGATGCTTGCTTGGGCAAAAAAGCAGTTGGCTGTCGACCCCGCCCTGTTCATCGCAGGCATCGCCTAAGGAGAAACCCATGCTTTTCGTTTTGATCGTCCTTATCCTCGCTCTGTTGGTGCTGGGGGCTATGTACTACGTCTATCGCATGGCCTTCCACCCCGTGCCCACCAAGCGGGACAGGTCGGCAAAAGCCCTCAACAATCCCCAGTTCCGCGCCCAGCGGGAGCATATCAATGCGCTGATCGCCGCCATGGAGGCCCATCCTTACGAACTGGTGTCCATCGTGGCGCGGGACGGTGTCCGCTTAACGGGGCGGTACTATCACCAAGCAGACGGCGCGCCTTTAGACATCGGCTTCCACGGCTATCGGGGCAGTCCCGTCCGCGATTTCTCGGGCGGCGCGCGGTGCAGCTTCGAGGCGGGACACAATGTGCTGCTGGTAAATGAGCGCTCACAAAACGGCAGCGAGGGACGCTGCATCACCTTCGGCATCTTGGAGCATCAGGACTGCCTTGAATGGATCACCTATGCCAATAAGCGATTCGGCAGCCCCGACATGATTATCTTCGGCGTTTCCATGGGCGCTGCCACCATTTTGATGGCGGCGGGATTGGACTTGCCCGATAATATCCGCGGCATCATCGCCGACTCCCCCTACTCCACCCCCCTTGACATTATCTGCGAGGTGGGCAAGGATATGCACATCCCCGCCCCTGTCACGGCGGCGCTGGCCATCGGTGCTGCCCGCATCTTCGGCGGCTTCAACCTACGCGCCGCCTCTGCCGCCGAGGCGGTAAAAAAGGCGAAAGCCCCCATCCTCATTATCCACGGGGAGAACGACCACTTCGTCCCCTGCGGCATGAGCAGCATCATCGCCCAAAACTGCGCCTCCCCCGTCCAACTGGAGACCTTCCCCAACGCCGAACACGGTCTCAGCTATCTGACGGATACGCCCCGTTATGAAGGGCTGATTCGGGATTTTATCGAGAGAATCTACCAATAAAGCGCCAAAAGCCGCCGCACAGCAAAGGTGCGGCGGCCTTTTTTAATTCTCCATGTTCTTTCCTAAAAATGCTGCCACCGTCTGGGCCAGCTTATATTCCGCTTCCCCTGGGGCAGTGCCTTCCTCCCCGAGGAACAGCACCAGCCCCAGTACATCTCCTGCACAGAGGATAGGGGCTGCCACGGCGGCAAAATAGCCCTCCACCCCTACGCAGGCCTGCACAGGTGCGCTCCCCGCCTGCCATGACCACACCTGCCGCTGCTCCATGAGCTTTTCCAGCCGCTCCGACACGGTCTTGCCCAACAATTCCCGCTTGGGTGCGCCCGCCACGGCGATAATGCTGTCGCGGTCGGTGATGGCGGCGGTGAAGTCGGTGCTGCGGCTGAGGGTATCACAAAACTGGGCGGCAAAATCCTCCAAGCCCCCTAAGAGGGAATACTTCTTAAAGATGACTTCCCCCTCTTTGGTAGTGTAAATTTCAAGGGGATCACCCTCACGGATCCGCATGGTGCGGCGAATTTCCTTTGGAATGACGACACGCCCAAGGTCGTCAATACGGCGAACGATGCCCGTTGCTTTCATATATAAATCGCTCCTTAAACTGCAAATTGTGCTGCTAGTATTTGCAAAACAAGGCGATTTATACTGCGCTTCTTCTCTTTTCGCCAACCGTGCCCGTTGGTTTCCATCTTTTTTCCTTATTGCCAATTTTTGTCTTTGTTTTTGCTTGAATTGTGTAGGATTTGTTGCTATAATGTATTCTTGAGCGGTGTTTCTTTACTCTATAGGATGAAACCACTGCCAAACTTTCAAGGAGGATACAAACATGAAAAAGTTTTTAGCACTGATCCTCGCGCTGGCTATGGCTCTGTCCCTGATGGCCTGCGGCGCTAAGGAGAGCGCTGACGAGGGTGGCGACGATGCCGCCGCTGTCACCGCCGAGACGCTGAAGATCGTTCTGCTGCTGCCCGGCGAGATCAACGACCAGGGTTGGAACGCTTCCAACTACGCCGGCGTGGTGGCCTGCAACGAGCAGCTGGGCACCAGCATGGAGTACATCGAGGCTGTGGCTGAGGCCGACTTCGAGGCAACCTTCCGTGAGTATGCCGAGCGCGGCTACCACATCATCATGGCTGCCGGCTCCCAGTTCGACGTGGCTGCCAAGACCGTGGCCGAGAGCTATCCCGACACCCTGTTTATGATCGTTAACGGCAGCGATTGCTCCCTGCCCAATATGTGCCCCCTGTTCCCCAAGGAGTACGAGGCTTCCTATCTGGCAGCTGTGATCGCCGGCTACATCACCGAGACCGGTAAGTTCGGCCTCATCGGCGGCGACCCCAACCAGGCCATGCAGGATCTGATGAATGTCTACGGCAAGACCGCCGTCGCCATTGCTGAGGAGCGCGGCATCGCCGGTGCTTCCTACAACCTGCAGTATGCCAACAGCTGGGATGACGTTGCTCTTGGTAAGCAGATGGCTGAGGCTATGGTGGACGAGGGCGCCGATGTGATGTTCTCCTACGCCAACTCCCTGAGCCTGGGTGTCATTGACGGCGCTGCCGGCAAGGGCGCTAAGGTTGTGGGCTATTCCGCAGACCAGAACGGCGTGGATAGCGCCGTCGTGGCTTCCATCGACTTTGACTATGCCACCATGTACGTCTGGGCCATCAACGAGTGGCTCAACGGCAACCTGACCGGCGGCGCTGTTGTGGAAGTCGGCGTTGCTGAGGATATCTATTTCCCCGTTTATACTGACGCTTGCTCTGACGAAGTCAAGGCCGCCTGCGATCAGGCCGTTGCCGATGTGAAGGCCGGCGCTGTGGATCTGAAGGCCATGTTCTAATTGCTTTGCAGGTGTTGCACACACCGGCAAAACCGCGACACAAGGGGCCGGTTGTGGATCGTTCCGCAACCGGCCTCTGTTAAATTCGGAGGTAATTATGGCAGTACCCGCAGTTGAATTACAGCATGTGACCAAGTGCTTTGCCAAAGTGGTGGCAAACCACGATGTCTCCCTCTGTGTCTACCCCGGCGAGGTGGTGGCACTGTTGGGCGAGAACGGCGCAGGCAAATCCACCATTATGAAGATCCTGTACGGTCTGTACGGGAAGGACTCCGGCACCATCCTCATTAACAGTGAGGAGGTCAACATCAAGAATCCCGCCGATGCCATGGCAAAAGGTATTGCCATGATCCAGCAGCATTTCTCTCTGGTGCCCACCCACACCGCCACGGAGAATATCATTCTGGGCAATGTGAAGGGGCGCATCCGGATTCGGGACTACGAGGAGAAGATCGCCGCCATCGCCAAGGACTATGGCTTTGACGTGCCGGTGGATGTGCCCATCGGCAAGCTGGCAGTGGGTCAGCAGCAGAAGATCGAGATCCTCAAAGCACTCTATCTCAACACCAGTATTCTTATTATGGACGAGCCTACGGCAGTGCTAACACCGCAGGAGAGCGATAATCTCATGCAGTTCATCAAGAATTTCACCGCCAAGGGCAACAGCGTGGTCTTCATCACCCATAAGATGAAGGAGGTCATGGAGGTAGCCGACCGCATCGTGGTCATGCGTACCGGCGAGGTGGTGGATACCGTCCTCTGCTCCGAGACCAATGAAAAAGAACTGGCTCGTCTGATGATCGGCGAGGACATTACCCCTCCCGTCCGCGACGAGTCGGCAGATTTTGAAAACAGCGAGATCGGGCTGAAGGTGGAAGATGTCTCTCTCAAGGAAAAGAGCGGCACCCTGTTAAACCATGTCAGCTTTTCCATACATAACGGCGAGATCTTCGGTATCGCCGGTGTCAGCGGCAACGGACAGGACGACCTGTGCGATGTGCTGTGCGGCTTGAAAAAGCCCACAGAGGGCCGCGTGTTCTTCGGTGAGCAGGATGTGACCGCACTGAGCATCCGCAAACATAACGAAGCGGGTCTGGGCTATGTGCCGCTGGACCGCTACCGTGACGGCATGGTGATGGATATGTCCCTTGCCGAGAATATTCTGCTGAAGGGCAGCTTCGACAAGAAGTGGTTCACCAAGGGCTTCACCCGTCAAAAGGAGCTGGAGAAGTATACCTCGGATCTGATCGTGCGCCATCGCGTCAAGGCCACCGGCCCCGACGACCTTGCCCGCAGTCTCTCCGGCGGCAACCAGCAGAAGGTGGTGCTGGGCCGTGAAGTGGACATCGGTTCCCACATTCTCATCTTCAACCAGCCTACCCGTGGCCTCGACATGGGCGCGGTGGATCGTATCCACCATGTGATGATGGAGGAAAAGCAGAAGAACAAGGCAATCCTCCTCATCTCCACGGAGCTGAGCGAGATCTTCGAGATGTGCGACCGCATCGCCATTATGTACAAGGGCGAGGTGATGGGCATCTACCGCAACGGTGAGCTCACCACCGAGGAGATCGGCCTGCTGATGGCCGGTGTAAGAAGCGAAAAGGAGGTAACGGCATGAAAAAATGGAAAAGCAGTGCCAACACGCTCCTTTTCAATGTAGGAGCCGTGGTGGTAGGTCTGCTGATCAGCCTGCTGCTGCTGGCTTTCATGAAGGTCAACCCCTTCGAGATCATCAGCCTGACTCTTGGCAAGATCTTCGGCGACCGCTATAACATGGGCGAGGTTCTCGTCAAGGCAACACCCCTTATCTTCACCTCCCTCGCCTTCGCCTTTACCTATAAGGCCAACCTCTTCAACATCGGCGCACAGGGCCAGTTCTATATGGGCTGTATCGTGGCAGTTTCTCTGTCCCTTGCTTTGGGCGATGTGCTGCCCACCGTTGTGCTGATCCTGCTGGTGCTGGTGGCCTCCTTCGCCGCCGGCGGCGCCACCGGCTGTTTCATCGGCTTTGTCAAAGCCAAATTCGGCGCCAACGAGTTTCTGGTCAGTATGATGTCCACCTATGTGGTCAGCGCCTTTATGGACTACCTGCTGCGCACCTCGCTGCAGGAGACCAAGGCCGAGTATCTGCAGACCGACCCCATCTCCAAAAATGCCTACCTCCCCAATCTGATCGACGGTACCCGCGTCCACTGGGGCTTCGTTATCGCCGTGGTAACGGCCATCGCCATTTGGATCCTGCTGAATAAGACGGCGCTGGGCTACCGCATCCGCGCCGTGGGCATGAACCACAACGCCGCCGAGCTGGGCGGTATCCGCACCGACCATATCTACATCATCGCCTTTGCCATCGCAGGCGGCCTCGCCGGCATGGCAGGTCTGACGGAGATCAACGGCATCCAGCATATGCTGCTGCGTGATTTCAACGCCTCCATCGGCTCTTACGGTATCGGCATCGCCATTCTGGCCAACGGCAACCCCATCGGCTGCATCTTTGCCTCGCTGCTGTTCGGTCTGCTGAATGTGATCGGCACCACCATGGGCCGTCTCCCCGGCACTTCCATTCCCGCCAGTATCATCGACCTTCTTCAGGGCATCGTGATGGTGTGCGTCATCGCCTCCTATGCGGTGCGCCGCATCGTGGAATATCGCCGTGAGAAGAAGCTGCTGCAGAAGGAGGGTGTGTAAGTTATGATCATCAATCTCTTGACCAGCGCCATCATGGTCTCCACGCCCCTGCTGCTGGGCTCTATCGCTGAGGTTTATTCCGAGCGCACCGGTATGATGGTGTGCGCCATTGAGGGTATCTTCCTCATCGGTGCCTGGGGCGGTTTTGCCGGCTCCTATCTCTCCGGCAGCAATTTCGTGGGTATTCTCTGCGCCATTATTTTGGGTATGCTGATGGCGGCACTGTACGCTTTCCTGACCATCACCCTGCGTCAGCAGCAGGTGGTCACCGGTACGGCGCTGAACATTCTCGCCGCCGGTATCTGCTCGTATTTTCAGCGTGTACTCTTCGGCGTCCCCACCACTCCTCTGCGCATCGACGCTCTGCCCGTTATCGAGATCCCCCTGCTGAGCGACATCCCCGTGCTGGGCCCCATCTTCTTCAGCCAGAACATCCTCACCTACATCGGGTATATTCTGATCCCCGTGGCGGTGTTCGTGCTGTATAAGACTTCTCTCGGCCTTACCATCCGCTCCACCGGTGAAAACCCCGAGGCAGTCAGTGTGGCAGGCCTCAACGTCAACCGTATCCGTTTCCTGACGGTGGTGGCAGCCGGCGCACTGTGCGGCCTTGCAGGCTCTTTCTACACGGTGGGCTATCTGGGCATGTTTACCAGCACCATCATCGGCGGTCGCGGCTGGATCGCATTCGCCATCTGCTTCCTGGGCAACTGGTCGCCTTTGGGCGCGGTGCTGGGCACGCTGGCCTTCGGTTTGGCAGACTCTATCTCCATTTACATTCAGGCCATCGGTCTGGGCGGCAACTTCCCCCGCGAGTTCATTATCGCCCTGCCCTACATCCTGACCATCGTGCTGACCATCTTCCGCAAGAACTTCAATGTTCCTGCCAAGCTGGGTGTCCCCTACAGCAAGGAAAACTAAGCTCTTACCAACAAAAAAGAAGCGCTGCCGCGGCAGCGCCTCTTTTTTTATCTTGCATTTTACTCAGCCTTGGTTTCCTCGCCCGCTTTCAGCATGGCAGCTGCCACGCACAGGGACAGGTACACCTGCTCCTCGGGGCTGGAACGGGAGGTGATGGCCATGGGCACCTTGGTACCGGCCAGCACGCCGCAGGCATTGACGTTGGCCGACATGGTCAGCACCTTCATTACGGTGTTGCCTGCCATGACGTTGGGCATCAGCACAGCGTCGAACTCGCCGCAGGCGGGATGGTCATAGCCCTTCATGCGGGCGGACTCCTTGCTGACAATCATATCCCAGGGGATGGGGCCAACCAGCTCGCAGTCGGCGATGGGCTCCATCATGTGGGAGCGGACAATATTCTGTGCCTCCACCGTGTCGCGCATATGGAAGGAGGGCTTCTCCACCAGAGACAGCACGGCGATCTTGGGATTATAAATACCCAGATGATTCAGCACGTCCACGATGTTCTTGACCACCTTCTTGCGCTGACCCTCAGAGGGCTCGATCAGCACGGAGACATCGGACAGGGCCAGCACCTTATCATAGTAAGGCACCTTCACCAGTGCCACCTCGCTGACGAGGCCTTCCACCAGCTTGTTACGCTTGTCCAGAATGGGCATGAGGAAGTTACGGGTAGACGTGTTGCCGCGCAGCAGGATGTCGCCCAGACCATCGTTGATGATCTTGATGGAACGCTCCATGTAGGCATGGTAGTCGGTAATGGGATCGAAACGGGGCTCATAGTCGGGCACATCGCTGATGGTATATTCACGCTCAAACAGGCCCAGCTCCTTCAGCATGGCGATAATGCGCTCCTTGGCACCCACCAGAATAGGCTGGCAGAAGCCCTTATCCTGGGCATGGAACACGGCCTTGAGGATATTCTCGCAGTCGGCGCCTGCCACCACCACACGGGCGGGACGCTCCAGGGACTTGGCACGCTGGATGACAAAATCAAATTCTTTCTCGTAAATATGCATATAGTTACTCCTTTTGCGTTCTTACAGCAGACCCATACCGCCGTTGACCAGCAGGAACACGGGGGCAAAGACCAGCGCCACAACGGTCATCAGCTTGATGAGGATGTTGATGGAGGGGCCGGAGGTATCCTTGAAGGGGTCACCAACGGTGTCGCCCACGACGGCGGCGCGATGTGCCTCGCTGCCCTTACCGCCGTGATTGCCCTCTTCGATGTACTTCTTGGCGTTATCCCAAGCGCCGCCGGAGTTGGACATAAACAGTGCCATCAGCACGCCGGTAACCAGTGCGCCGGCCAGCAGACCGCCCAGTGCGGCGGTGCCCAGCACGATACCCACCACCAGAGGAGCCACCACGGACAGGATGCCGGGAACCAGCATCTCACGAAGGGCTGCCTGAGTGGAGATGGCCACGCAGGAGGTGTAATCGGGCTTTGCCTCACCCTCGAGGATTCCGGGGATGGTGCGGAACTGGCGACGGACTTCCTCGATCATCTTGTAAGCGGCCTTGGACACGGAGTCCATGGTGAGAGCAGAGAAGAAGAAGGGCAGCATACCGCCGATGAACAGACCCACGATGACCTTGTAGTTCAGCAGGTCGATACCGAAGTCGAAGAGCTTGACAGCCTCGGCATAGGACACGAACAGGGCCAGTGCCGTCAGAGCAGCGGAGCCGATGGCGAAGCCCTTACCCATAGCAGCGGTGGTGTTACCCACGGCGTCGAGACGGTCGGTGATATTGCGGACATTCTTAGGCAGGCCGGACATCTCGGCGATACCGCCGGCGTTGTCGGCGATGGGGCCGTAAGCGTCAACAGCGACGGTGATACCGGTGGTGGTCAGCATACCGACGGCGGCCAGTGCAATACCATAGAGGCCATCGGCCATGTAAGCGCCGATGATACCCACAGCGATCAGCAGAATGGGGATAGCGGTGGACTGCATACCGACGGCCAAACCGGAGATAACGGTGGTGGCGGGGCCGGTCTCAGACTGCTGAGCGATCTTCTTAACGAAGCGATAGTCGCCGGAGGTGTAGATCTCGGTGATGATACCAATGACCAGACCCACGATGAGGCCGAAGATGATAGCCAGAGCGGACTTGACGTTACCGAAGAAGCCCCAGCTCATAGCAAAGGCGGCGATGACGACCACGATGCTGGACACATACGTACCGGTCTTGAGGGCCTTATGGGGGTTGGACTTCTCGTCACCCTTGACGAAGAAGCTGCCCACGATAGAAGCAGCAATACCCACAGCTGCCAGCAGCAGGGGGAAGATAGCGCCGGTGATGCTGTAAGTCACAGCGCCCAGCGTAATGGCAGAGACGATAGAGCCAACATAGGACTCGAAGAGGTCAGCACCCATGCCAGCCACGTCGCCCACGTTATCGCCCACGTTGTCGGCGATGG
>JAZQMH010000089.1:0-8973 GCA_045543255.1 Vescimonas sp. | reverse complement strand
GATGCCGTTGAGGTTGTTGGAGGTGAAGACCTTCAGCAGACCCTGACTTGCACCGATCCACTTCATAGCATAAGCAGAAACGTGGACGAAGACCAGAGCGGGGATCACGATGGAGAACAGCAGATCAATGATCCAAGCCTTAGCACCCTTGCGGGGAGCCTTGACGGGAACGGGGTTGGCGATAGTTGCGAAGAAGGAGTTGGTCATCAGCAGGTTCAGCAGGGCAGCCAGAGCAAACATCATGGTCACGCAGGCAACACCGCTGAAGATCTGCTGGGGCAGCCAAGCCAAATCTTCTACATCACGCTCAATGGGAGCGGGAGCGACCTCGGTTACATACTTGAGGATCTCCTTGATGGTGGTGCCGCTGATATTACCGGTCTGATGCAGGGTACCATCGATCTGAGCATAGCGGAACAGGAAGCCGTTGCGCTCATAGTCCTGATTGGGAACAAGGTCAGCAATGCCGGACTCCTCGCGCATGAATGCCAGACAGGTTTCGGGATCACCGAGGAAATCGCCGTCATACTGGTCGGCAGTGGACTTGATCATGCAGAAGTTGGTGTTGGCATCGGCAAAGCCGCCGGAAATCACTGCCATGAAGGGGCCAAAGACCTGGCACAGGCTATTGACCTTATCGGGCATAGCGCGATAGACAGTGATAGAAGTAGCAGTACCAGCGGAGTAACCCACCAGGTTCAGGCTGTCCTTCTGCACGAAGGGCAGAGTGTTGGCGTACTGGGATACCACGATGGCCTGTGCCTCACGATTGGTCACAGCGGACTCACCACCGCCCGTCAGGTCGGGAGACAGAACCACATAACCGCGGCGTGCCAGCTCCATAGACCAAGTGTCGTTGGAGTGTGCATGGTTAGAACGGCCATGGAACACCATCACCACAGGTGCGGGAGTTTCATTGGTAGCATTTTCAGGGATATAGATCAGAGTACTGATCTTAGTGCCGTCATCGCCGGCAAGATCCAGACGCTGGATATCTACGTTGCCCCAAGAAGTCTGGAAGCCCCAGATCATCACAGAGACTAGCAGCAGGAGTGCCATGCATCCGGCAAAAAAGCGCACAGCGCCCTTTTTGTTAGACGTATTCGTCATTTGTATCTCCTCCATCTCAAAAGTTTACTGCCTCACACAATTGGCAGTTTCAATAATCACTATAAAAATTTACCGAAGCTTGTAAATTGATTTGGCGTAACTGCACAGAATATGTCGCAACTGCGCAAAAAAGAAAGACCGTCATTGTTGAAATGATGGTCTTTCTTTGAGCGCCATATTAACTTTTTTTAGGCAGCAAAATGGTGAGAACGAATTCACCGTTTTCGTTATCTGCAGTGGCTGTCACATATCCATTATAGCGGGCGACGGCATGACGTACACTGGATAGACCGATACCGTGGAAATCGCTGTCGGACTTGCTGGTAACAATATTACCATCCAGAATCTCTACCTCGCCGCAATAGCGGTTGGAAAAGCGCAGCACATGCATGTTGGCAAAGTCACTGCTCTTGATGTAGATGATGCGATCTTCTTCTTCGGGAAGCTTCTGCACTGCCTCAATAGCGTTATCCACAGCGTTTCCAAAGATGGTGACGAGATCTACACCCAGCAGATGATCCAGTTCCTTCATATTCAAGCATACATTGAACTGGATTTGATCCAAAGCGGCACGCTGCATTTTTTCACTGAGGAGAGTGTCTAACATGGCGTTGCCTGTGGAAATCTGTGTTTCGTAGTCTTCAAACTGTGGCAGCAAGTCACTGAGGTATTCTTTCAGTTCTTCTTTTTCACCTGCCATGCTCTGGATGATAAGAAGATGATTCTTCATGTCGTGGTAGAGGCGGCGAATGTCGTTGTTAGCCTGCTGAGAGCGCTTGGCATTCTGCATTTCATAGGCCTTGGCGATTTGTTCACCCTGCATTTTCAACTGCATTTGCTGCCGCTGCTGACTCTTTTCCACCAAAAAGGGGAGAGCCATGGAACTGACGGCAGCAATAAGGGCAAATACTGCAAATTCGCGGGTGTAGCTGGGTTGCTGCACGAATTGCATGGCTACCAGCGACCACTTGAAGTACACCTCCAACAAAATGGAGAGAATTAGTACGCCAATAGAGATATTTGTAGGTCGCTTGACCTTCTCAATCTTCATGGAAGAGCGGATTACATACAGGACCAACCATTCCACCAAAATGACGAAGAACAGTGTGAAGCGGCGATAGGCCTCGTCTGCGTTTAAAATTGGCACCAAGAGTGTTACCGAAGTACGGAGATTTTGGGTAGCCAAAAACACCACAGTGGCGATAGCTGAGAGATAGGCGGCTGAGCGGAAGGCGATGTCTTTGACAAGAAGAAGCCACAGGCAGATAGGCAGCCAGTGGGTCAGCATGCGGAACGTTTGGATGGCGAAGTTTTTGGCGGAGTAGAGGTCGGTTAGTGCCACAGTGGGGGAGAGATATAGCCATGCAAGGGACAGCAGGCAAAGATACCCCAGCCAACGGAAACGCCCCTCCGTATTTGCTTTTACTGGCTTGAAGAACCAAAGGATCAAGCCGATTTTAATGAGAAAGGACAGTAAGTCCCAAAGTTGATAAGAATTAAAAGGAAGGCTCATATTTGTTCACCTATGTATTTTGCCAAATTATTGATAAACTCGCGGCGACGGCGTTGGCTGATGGGGATTTTCTTGCCATCGGACAGCGTTAGTTCTGCTTGGTCGATACGGCGGATGGATTGGGAGTTGACGAGATAAGACGCGTGGCAGCGCAGAAAGCCGTAAGGGAGCAGTTCTTCCTCCAACTCCTTGATCTGACCGCGACCCTCATAAACCTCATGGGCGGTATAGGCAAGGATGGCGTGGTTACGCACCTCGCAGCAGAGAATATCGCCCACGGGGATACGGTAGGTGTTGCCACCGCCCTTGAGAGTAATACTGTGCTGCTTTTCTTTTTGGCGGCTGATCTGCTTTAACACACACTGGAGCTCATGGCTGAACTGCACATAGGACACAGGTTTCTTTACAAAGCCGAAGGCGCGGACGGAATATCCCTCAATCGCCATTTGACTCATGGTGGTAATGAAGATCAAAAAGACCTCCTCATCGAAGGTGCGGATCTGTCTTGCTGCCGCCATACCGTCAACGCCAGCCATGTAGATATCCAGTAGAAGTAGGTCAATACCGTGGGGATAGTCCATCAGTAGCTTGTCTGCCGACTGGTACACAAGGATTTCAAAGGGGCAGTTATGCTCTTGGGCGTAGCGCTCCAAATATCCTTGCAGCTGGTCACAAATATTCTTTTCATCATCGCAAATGGCAACTCTTATCATCGTATCACCCTTTGTGTTGTTTTCTCTTTCTTTGTAAAATCCTAGCATAAAGGACGAATTTGGTCAACCGAAAGAAAATACACACCCGAATAATATTGAAGTTCTGTTGTGCTTAATTTAAAACGAAAAATATTTATCGATAAACATTAAAAAACTATTGACATTCGATAAGCGGTGTGCTATGCTCACCTCATCAAGAATCCTTGGGAGGTAAAGAAAATGAAGGGACTTAACAAGGCAGCAACGATCATTACGAAGATTTTAGAGGTGTTCCACTGGGTGGGCACGGCACTGATGGCGGCGGCTACGATTTGTTCTGTTGCTGCACCTCAGCTGTTGAAGTATCTTGTCAGTATCGATGCCAAGGAGTGCTGCGGCGCAGAACTGTCGATTTACGGTTTTGAAGTGCATGCTCCTGTGGTGAATGGCAGTGTCGACATGACCATATTCCTGTTGTTCGGTATCGGCGCCACCATCATCTTTGTGCTGATGGCATTGGTGTTCCGCAATATGTATCTTGTATTCAAAAAATCTGAAAACGCCACGCCCTTCCAGAAAGAGAATGTGTGCCGTCTCCGCAAGATCGGTATTTTCTCCATTGCTGTGCCTATTGTTGGCTTTATAATGAGCATCATCGTGCGCCTTGTTGCAGGTGATGTGGTGGAAGTCAGCGTGGGACAGAGCGGCATCTTCATGGGCATCGTGGTGCTGTGTTTGACCCAGTATTTCTCCTACGGTGCGGCACTGGAAGAAGATGTGGACGGCCTTGTGTAAGGAGAGCTTATGGGAAAAATTGTTCTTCACCTTGACCGCATGATGGTGGAGCGGAAAATCTCCCTCAATGAGCTTGCCGAGCGCGTGGGGATCTCCAACGTCAACCTCTCCAAAATTAAGAATAATAAGGTCACCGCTATCCGCTTTTCCACCCTCGCCGCCATTTGCGAGGTGCTGGAGTGCGATGCAGGGGATATTTTGGAGTTTCAAAAGGACTAAAAAACTGCTCATCCCAATGGATGAGCAGTTTTCTCTTACTCCCCGTCTCTGCCGTTGTCGCGGAAAAGAAGGGTAATGCACCACAAGCCTGCGATGCCCACCAGCGAATAGATGATGCGGCTGATGGTGCCCATCTGCCCGCCGAAGAGGAAGGCCACGCAGTCAAAGCCGAACAGACCTACGCTGCCCCAGTTCAGTGCGCCAACGATGACCAGCACCAGCGCCAATTTATCAATGATTTTCACGGAAAAATTCCTCCTAAAACAAACTACTGCCTCTATGTTGCCCTTGCTGAGTTCAAATATTCAAAAAATATTTTTGTATAATGCTAAAAAATTTTGTATTTCCCGTTGCAAAGTGTGTTGTGGCTATGGTATGATGTGAACAGGAACAAATATCACGGAACGTGAAAAAATTGGAAATACTTACATAGAAGGAAATAAGGAGGAAACCCCATGAACAAGAAGTTTGAGAAGCTGGGCTTTTATCCCGCCAACATCCTGATGCCCAAGGGACAGGATATGCATAAGTGGGCCGTGGTGGCCTGCGATCAGTTTACCTCCGAGCCTGAATATTGGCAGGCGGTGGAGGAGAAGGTGGGCGACGCCCCCTCCACGCTGCGTCTCATTCTCCCCGAGGCAAAGCTGAAAGATCCCAATGTGGAGAGCATTATCGGCGACATCAACGCCTCCATGAAGAAGTATATGGACGAGGGCGTTTTTGAGACGCTGTGTGACAGCCTCCTCTATGTGGAGCGTCAGCAGTCCGATGGCCGCATCCGTCATGGTCTCATCGGTATGGTGGATCTGGATGCCTATGATTTCACTCCCGGCTCCGGCGCCTTGATCCGCGCTACTGAGGGCACGGTGCTGGATCGTATTCCTCCCCGCGCCAAGGTGCGCCGCAATGCACCCATTGAGCTGCCCCATGTGATGCTGCTGATCGATAACCCTGAGCGCACTGTCATTGAGCCTCTCACCGCCGCCGCTGACGGCATGGAGAAGGTCTATGACTTTGAGCTGATGCAGAACGGCGGTCACATCCGTGGCTACAAGCTGTCCGCAGAGCAGATCGACGCCGTTGCCGATGCGCTGGAGGGTCTCACCGCCGACAGCGCCATGCAGGAGAAGTACGGTGTCAGCGGCGTGGCACCTCTGCTGTTCGCTGTGGGCGATGGCAACCACTCCCTCGCCACCGCCAAGGCCTGCTACGAGGAGCAGAAGGCTGGCAAGACGCCCGAGGAGTACTTGGCGCTGCCTGCCCGCTACGCGCTGGTGGAAGTGGTCAACAACCACGACGACGCCCTGCAGTTCGAGCCCATCCACCGTGTGGTGTTCGATATTGACCGCGAGAAGTTCATGGAGATGTTCATGGCTGCTTATCCCAACGCCTACGAGGGTAAGGGCGAGGGTCATGTGATCGAGTTCGTCTGGGAGGGCGTGGATACTTTCTACACCGTCCCCGATCCCAAGGTACAGCTGGCTGTCGGTACGCTGCAGGCCGTCATCGACGACTATGTGAAGAACGTAGGCGGCGAGGTGGACTACATCCACGGCGACGATGTGACCCGCGAGCTGGGCTCCAAGGCTGGCAACATGGGCTTCCTGCTGCCCGCTATGGGTAAGGAGCAGCTCTTTAAGACCGTCATGGCTGACGGTGTGCTGCCCCGCAAGACCTTCTCCATGGGGCATGCTCAGGATAAGCGCTACTACATCGAGGCTCGCGAGATCCGCTGATTTTACCGTAGCTTTTTTCAAGAGAATAGTATATAATAGAGCCGTCCCACTTTCGGGACGGCTCTATTTTTGTGAAGGAGACCCTAATTATGACGGTAACTGAGAAAGCCTATGCTAAGCTGAATCTGACACTGGAGGTGCTGGATAAGCGGGAGGACGGCTATCATAATATTGAGAGCATTATGACCACCGTGAGCCTCCACGACACGGTGACCATCACCGCCCACACAGGTGGCGAGTGCCGCCTCGTCTGCGACACGGCAGTAACGGAGAAGGCAGAGGACAACCTCTGTATGAAGGCACTGCGTGCTTTCTTTGACCATACGAGCATGGAATGTGACGGCGTGGAGATCAACTTGGAAAAGCGCATCCCTATGCAGGCGGGTTTGGGCGGCGGCAGCGCCGATGCCGCAGCCGTGCTGCGTGGTCTGCAAAAGATCTACGCCCCCGATATGGAGCGCGCCGAGCTGGAAACCATCGCCGCCACGGTGGGCAGCGATGTGCCCTTCTGCGTTGGCGGCGGCACACAGCTGGGGTGCGGCAGGGGGGAGGTATTGACCCCCTTGAAGGAAGTGCCCAAATGCACTTTCCTTATCGTCAAGCCCAAAG
Organism: Vescimonas sp.; assembly: GCA_045543255.1. GTDB lineage: Bacteria > Bacillota > Clostridia > Oscillospirales > Oscillospiraceae > Vescimonas. The sequence continues at coordinate 2,299 of JAZQMH010000089.1, read as the reverse complement.
AGAGCTTTTCCACCGCCGAGATGTACGCCCGCCTCGATATGTGTGAGCGTGAGGAGCGCACCAATTGCCGCGAGATCACCGAGGTGGCGCTGATTGCCAGAGAAGTGGTCACGCTGGCGGTGGGACTTCACAACGACTTTGAAGATGCTCTGCCTCTCAACAGCCAAGTGCCCATGATCATGGAGACCATGCTGCGCCGCGGCGCGTGGGGCACTGTCCTGTGCGGCAGCGGCAGCGCTGTGGCAGGTCTGTACCGCACGGAGGAGGAGACGAAGGAGACCCTCGAAGTGCTGGACATCAGCGGCTGGGATTATTTTATTACGGAACCTGTATAAAAGTGGAAAATACCGTCCATGATAGAGAAAAATCTCTACATAGGACGGTATTTTTTATGAAACGATGGTTTAAATGGGAACTGGCGCTGCTGCTCGGTTTGTGCGCGGCGCTGCTCTGTGGCGTGTGGAGCGTGGAGCAGCAGGAGGACTTGTCCCGCAAGATGATCCGCCTCCATGTGATCGCTAATTCCGACAGCGCCGAGGATCAGGCGCTGAAACTGGAAGTCCGTGACGCGGTGCTGGACTACGCCACTGCTGTATTGCAGCGGAGCGCGGACATGACGGAGGCACAGGAAGCGTTACAGGACAGTTTGCCCCGCATTGAGAGTATCGCCCGCGCCGCCGTGACGGCAGAGGGCTACGATTATGGCATAAGCGCCTCTTTGGGTCAGGCGGAGTTCCCCTTGAAGGAATATGATGGTTTTTCCCTGCCTGCGGGGGAGTATACGGCGCTGCGGCTTGTCATTGGCGACGGAGGTGGGCAGAACTGGTGGTGCGTGGTGTTTCCGCCTCTTTGCACTGCGGCGGCTTGCGATCTCACAGAAACCGCCATCGCCGCAGGGATGAGCGAGGAGGATGTGTCCTTTATCACCGAGAGTGAGGGTTACGTTCTCAAATTCCGCGCCGTGGAACTGTGGCAGCAGCTGCGGCAAAAACTGGGGAAGTAAATACAAAGCGGCAGCATCTTTTCAGATGCTGTCGCTAATTTGCGCATAGGAAAGAAGTTTTCCAGCATTTGAAGCGCGAATACCTTTTCTTGTGGCGGGAAATCGTGTATAATGAAAAAAAGACAACCTTAGGGAGGAACAGGGAATGCTGACGATTCTGATGGGTCGCGCTGGCAGCGGTAAATCGAATATGGTCTTGCAGCAGATCGAGGCACGCCGCCATGAGCGGGGGCAGATTTTACTGGTGCCCGAGCATACTTCTCACGAGGCGGAGATGGATCTGCTGCACCACTGCGGCGCAACGGCCTCCCGCAGTGCGGAAGTTTTGAGTTTTCAGCGTCTTGCACGCCGCGTACTGTCCGAAACGGGCGGCGGCGCTGACTTTACGCTGGATGAGGGCGGAAAGCTCCTCACCATGCGCTGCAGTTTGGAGCAGGCTGGCTCGGAACTGAAGGTATTTGGCAAGCCCTCCCGCCGTGCAGCCTTCCTGCAGCAGCTGACTGACCTCGCCGATGAGTTCTACGCCTACGATATTTCCCCCGATGTCCTCTATGAGCGTGTTGCCGATGTGGAGGGAACTATGGGCGATAAGCTCCGCGACCTTGCCCGCATTTTCTCCTTTTATGACGGCTATCTCAAAGGCGGCGGTATCGACAGCCGCTCCCGCATGGAAAAGCTGTGCGACCATCTCCAAGAGAGCAGCTATTTTGACGGCAAAGACCTGTACTTAGATGGATTTTCCTTCCTTACCAAGCAGGAAGAACGCGTCCTCGCCTACGCGTTGCGCCGCTGCCACAGCGTGACGGTGACGCTGTTGGGTGATGCCCAGTATACGGAACTTTTCCAAAACGCCTTTGCCCAGCGTCAGCGTTTGGTGCGCATGGCGCGGGAAGTGGGCGTAGAAGTCCACATCCAGCATAGTAAGAAAGAATACAATACCGCCCTCGACCATTTGGAGCATCGTTTCTTTGGCTTCGACATCCCCTATGAGGGTGAGGGGGCGGAGGAGGCCATCATTCTCTATGAAGCTGCCAACGCCTACGCCGAGGTGGAGTATGTCAGCAGCGAGATTCGCCGCCTTGTGACGGAGGAGGGTTATCGCTACCGCGACATCGCCGTGGCGACCCGCGACATGGAGCGTTACGGCGCACTGTTGGAGATGGTGCTGCACCGTGACGGGATCAATGCCTACATGAGCCGCCGCAGCGATTTGACGGAGAAGGCGGTCATCACCATGCTCCTCGCCGCCGTGGAGGCGGTGACGGGCGGCTTTGAGTACGAGGATATGTTCCGCTG
>JAZQMH010000088.1:0-7811 GCA_045543255.1 Vescimonas sp. | reverse complement strand
CGTGATGCCATGCGCCGCTCCACTGCGCCTTTGAAGCCCCTTACCACGGACAAGCCCATCGAGGAGTACAAGATGGTCATCGTGGGCAGCCCTGTGTGGGCGGGTCGCTGCGCCAGCCCCATCCGCGGCCTTTTGAAGCGCCGTGGTTTGGAGATGAGCCGCGTCAGCTACGTCATCACCCGCAGCGGTACCCGCCGCTGTGAGAGCGTGTTCGATCAGATGGATCTCTACACCAAGGAAAAGCATATGTTCGACGTGTCTCTCCAGCCAGGCAGCGTGGGCTATGCCTTCTGGCGCGATAAGTTTATTGGCGATGTGAAGCGCCATTTGGAGGAGAACGATGGTTGATAAGCTGAAAGCCATTGCCCAGCGTCTTGCCCAAGTGGAGGAAAGCCTCGCCGATCCCGCCGTCTATTCTGACCGCGAGGCGCTGACGAAGCTCTCCCGCGAGCAGAAGGAGCTGACCCCCGTGGTGGAGGTCTACCGCGCTTTGGTAGAGTGTGATGACACCATCGCCCAAGCTACGGAGATGCTCTCCGACAGCGAACTGCGGGAACTGGCACAGGAAGAACTCCAAGAGGCCAAGGCACGCCGCGAGGAACTGCTGGAAGAGGTGAAAATCCTCCTGCTGCCCCGTGATCCCAACGACAACAAGAACGTGGTCTTGGAGATCCGCGCAGGTATCGGCGGAGAAGAGGGAGCGCTGTTTGCCGCAGACCTGCTGCGGATGTACACTATGTACGCCGAGCGCCGCGGCTTTTCCTTGGACATCGTCTCCATCAACGAGACGGAGCTGGGCGGCGTGAAGGAAGTGGTGGCTACCGTGGAGGGCGCAGGCGCCTATTCCCGCTTGAAGTTCGAGGCGGGCACCCACCGCGTCCAGCGCGTCCCCGAGACGGAGTCCTCGGGTCGTATTCAGACCTCTGCCGCCACCGTGGCTGTCATGCCCGAGGCAGAGGAAGTGGAGTTCAACATTGACCCTTCCGAGCTGCAGATCGACACTTATCGCTCCTCGGGCGCAGGCGGTCAGCACGTCAATAAGACGGAGTCCGCCATCCGCATCACCCACCTGCCCACAGGTACGGTGGTGGAGTGCCAAGATGAGCGCAGCCAGCACAAGAACCGCGAGCGTGCCATGAAAATTCTCCGCTCTCGCCTCTATGAAGCAGAGTTGGAGAAGCAGAACGCCGCCATTGCCCAAGAGCGCAAGCAGCAGGTGGGCAGCGGTGACCGCAGCGGTAAGATCCGCACCTACAACTTCCCCCAGAACCGTGTGACCGATCACCGTCTGACGGGAGATAACAAGAATTTCAACATCGCTACCGTCATGGACGGCGATTTGGATAACATCATTGATGCACTGACCACCGCTGAGCAGGCACAGCGTCTGCAGGAGAGCGGCACATAAAAAGAAAGGGGAAAAAGACCATGCTGCAGCCTATCAAAATGCAATACGACAAGTCGGGCCCCCGCGTAGCAGAAGCCCTGCGCCGCAACCACTTCGATGCCTATTATTTCTCCACCCGTGAAGAGGCCATCGAGAAGATCATGGAGCTGATCCCCGCTGAAGATACCGTCTCTTGGGGCGGTACGGCAACGGTGGACGAGCTGGGCATTAAGGAGCTGCTCCGTGAGCGTGGGCAGAACCTTCTTGACCGCGACACCGCCAAGGATATGGACGAGCGCATGGACATTATGCGCCGCGGCTTGCTGGCGGATACCTTCTTGATGTCCTCCAACGCCATCACCGAGGGCGGCGAACTCTATAACTTCGACGGCAACGGCAACCGCGTAGCAGCTCTGTGCTTCGGCCCTAAGAGCGTCATCGTGGTGGCGGGCATGAATAAGGTGGTGGCCGATATGGATGCCGCCGTGTCCCGCGTTCGCCATTTTGCCGCCCCTGCCAATGTGCAGCGTTTTGCGGGCAATAAGACCCCTTGCTTTGTGAACGGCCAGTGTGCCGATTGCCACAGCGAGGCCTGTGTCTGCGCCTATTTGGTGGCCACCCGCGTGTCCCGTCCCGCAGGAAAGATCAAAGTCGTGCTGATCGGAGAAGATTTGGGAATCTAAAATGAAAACCGTACTGTTCCACCCCGAAAAAGACCATACCGCCATTCAAGAGGCTGCCGCGATCATTAAACACGGCGGTCTTTTGGGCATTCCCACCGAGACGGTCTATGGCCTCGGCGCCAACGCCTTGGATGAGACGGCGGTGCTCCATATTTTTCAGGCCAAGGGTCGTCCCCAGGATAACCCGCTGATTCTCCATATCCCTGATGCCAGCTGGCTGGAGAAGTACTGCCATGATGTGCCCCCTGCGGCCTATGCATTGGCGGAAAAGTTTTGGCCCGGCCCCCTCACCATGATTCTGCCCCGCCGCGACATTGTGCCCCTGCGTACCACAGGCGGCCTTGATACGGTGGGTGTCCGCTGCCCCGACCATCCCGTGACGCTGGACATCATCCGCGCCGCAGGTGTGCCCGTTGCCGCTCCCAGCGGCAATCTCTCGGGTCGTCCCAGCCCCACCACGGCGGAGCATATGTGGGAGGACATGAACGGGCGCATCAACGGCATTGTGGATGGCGGCCCTTGTACTGTGGGCGTGGAGAGCAGCATTATCGACTTGACCGTCACGCCGCCCCGTTTGCTCCGTGCAGGAGGCTTGCCCTTGGAGGCGCTGGAAGAGGTCTTGGGCGAGGTGGAGGTAGATAAGGCCATCCGCGAAAAATTGGCAGATGGCGAGCAGGCCAAAGCCCCCGGCATGAAGTACCGCCACTATGCCCCCAAAGCCCCTGTCACCGTAGTGACGGGCAGCCCCATGCGCTCCGCCGCCTATATTGCGGCGCAGACAGGGGAGGGCAGCGGCGTTATCTGCTTTGATGAGTTTGCATCCCTGTACCCCAACTGCATTGTCCACAGCCTCGGCTCTATGAACGATGTGTCCGAGCAGGCGCGGCGGGTGTTTGATGCACTGCGTACCTTCGACAGCACCGAGGTTACGCAGATTTTTGCCCAGTGCCCCGATGAAGGGGGCCTCGGCTTGGCGGTCAGCAACCGCCTTAAGAAGGCCGCAGGTTTCTGCACCGTGGATGCAGGTCGTCCCTTAGTGATTGGTCTTACGGGCCCTACGGGCGCAGGCAAGACCAGCGCCCTCCGCGCCATTGAGCGTTTGGGCGGCTGCGTGCTGGATGCCGATGCCATCTATCATGAGATGCTGAAAACCGACCTGCCTCTCCGCACGGCGTTGACCGAGGCTTTCGGCGAGGTGTTTTTACCCGATGGCAGCCTTGACCGTCAGAAGTTGGGTACGGCGGTGTTCGGCGATGCTAAGGAACTGGAAAAGCTGAACCAAATCATTTACGCCCACATTCCCCGTGAGCTGAGCCGCCGCATGAACGCAACCGTTGCCACCATCATCGGCATCGATGCCATCAACCTCATTGAGGGCGGCTTGGATAAACTGTGCGACTGCACCGTGGCGGTGCTGTCTCCTGCGGAGTTGCGTTTGGGCCGCATTATGGTTCGTGACGGCATCAGCGAGGAATACGCCCGTTTGCGCATTGCGGCACAAAAGGACGATGATTTCTACCGTCAGCATTGCACCTATACCCTCAACAATACCTGCGACTCTGCCGCAGCCTTTGAAGAGCAGGCGTATGTGTTCTTCTACGGACTATTACAGGAGGCAAAGAAATGAAACTGCGCATCCTATGCGACAACAATACCTACATCGACCAGTATTTTCTAGGTGAGCCCGCCTTCAGCTGCTACATAGAGGCGGAGGATGCCCGCGTGCTGGTGGATGTGGGCTATTCCGATGTGTTCCTCCGCAACGCTGAGAAAATGGGTATTGACTTGAGCGCCCTCACCCATGTGGTGCTGTCCCACGGGCACAACGACCATACGGGTGGCCTTACGCCCTTTATCGAGGAGAAAGTCGCTCCTGCCGCCAAGCTCATTGCCCATGAGGATTGCTTTGTGGGGAAGTATTACGGCGAGGAATACATCGGCGCACCCTACGATGTGGAGCAGATTCTTTATCTCGCCGACTGTCAGCTCACCGCCGAGCCTGTGGCTATCACGGAGAATTTGTGGTACTTGGGCGAAATCCCCCGCAAGCTGGACTTCGAGCCCCGCACCGTCATTGGCAAGCGGGAGCGCATGGGTGAGTGGGAGGAGGATGACCTGCTGGACGATACGGCGCTGGCCTATCGCACGGAGAAGGGCCTTTTCATCATCACAGGCTGCGCCCACAGCGGCATCTGCAACATCATTGAGCAGGCTAAGACCGTCTGCGGCGATGACTGCATTATCGGCGTATTGGGCGGCTTCCATCTCTTTGAAGACGACGCCCGCGCCGCCGCTACGGCGGAATACTTCGCCCGCCACAACATCCCCGACCTCTATCCCTGCCACTGCGTGTCTTTGAAGGTAAAGCACCGCTTCATGGAGACCTTGAACATCCACGAAGTTGGCGTGGGTATGGAACTGGAAATCTGAATAAAAAAGCACCAAAGTCCTCGACTTTGGTGCTTTTTCTCTGTTGTATTCTTATTTCACAGCCTCCATAAAGGCGGCCACTTCGTCCTCCAACACGGCGCCGTCTTGTGCCAAACGCTGGAGGAGTTTGTACCACTCGCTGCGTGCCACAGGCCAGTTGGGGGCGATGCTCTCGTCCTCACCCAGCGCATTCAGCATGACGCTGTACCCGCTCATGACGGTGTTGTTGCTCCAAATGTTGGTAAGGTCATTGCCCTCGGCAGTATTGCGGACGGGATAGCTGCCCGCAGCGCGGACGGCAGCGGCAGTGCCCTCGCCGTCGGCAAAGTAGCGGATGAACTGCTTGGCGGCGTTCAAACGGGCCTCGTCGCCGTTATGGAAGGCGCACAGACCCCAAATTTCGCCGGGCAGGGAGTTCTCCTCGCCCACGGTGGGATAGAACATATACTCAATACGCTGCCCATTCTTGGTCACGCCCACGCCGCCGTTCATGCCGGCGGGATTCATCTGCTGCTGTACATCCCAGCAGAAGGACATCTTGAAGTTCTCCAAATAGAACAGCAGCGCCTCATCTCTACCCACGATGGTGTCGTCGAAGATGACGCCCTTCATATCCATCAGCAGCTTCAACGCCCGCAGCATCTCCTCGCTGTCCACAGCGTAGCCGCTGTGGTCTTCGTTGGTAAAGCTGCCGCCGAAGAGGGATGATACCAGCGAGCGCGTACCGTAGTCATCGGCCTGTCCGCCGCAGTATACGGCAGCCACAGGCTCGTGGAAGGTGTCGTAGAGGGCGCGGACGGCCTTAATGAAGTCCTCATCGTCCCAAGTGCGTGTTTCAAGGTCAATGTACTTGTCTGCCTCTGCCTGCACGAAGGCATCGTAGTTGATAGCCATGCAGGAGACGTTCATGGCGACAGGGTAGAGGTAGCATGCGCCATCCTCCGTAAAGCAGGCAGATTGGCAGGCCGGCAGCACCTCGTTGCGGTCGGTGTCGTTCCACAGTGCCGCCAAGTCCACCATGCAGCCCATGCCGCTCCAATCCGCCATGGGGCGGTTGGGGGTCGTCCAAATAAGGTCGGGTGTCTCGCCGCTTTCAATGGCGGTGGACACCGCCTCATCGGCGTTTTCCTCTGTGAGATATTCCACCGTCACATGGATGTTGGGATAGACGGAAGAGAACTGGCTCAGCAGCATATTCATCGTTTCGCTGTCGCTCCAGTTGCCGTAGGGATACGTCCACAGGGTCAGTTCCGTGATGGTTTCGACAGGGGCTTCCGGCTCTTTTTCACCGCAGGCGGTGCAGGAGAGAAGCAGTACCATGGCCAGTACTGCGGCAAGGATTCGTTTCATTTGCCATCCTCCGTAGTTTATTGCAAAGATAGCTCATTTTACCACAGTTTTATGCCGTTGTCACCCTTTTTCCGTCGTATGATTTGCAAGAATCTGCAAACACTAGGGCAAAAGGGAGGCGACAAGATGAACAATCACAATGAGGAAAGAAACGAATCCCCCCGCGAGGACACGCCCCAGCAGCAAATTGTGGAGATGGGCGCGTCGCTGGTGGAGAACCGCCGCGGCACGGTGCAGTGCCTGACCATCATCGGACAGGTGGAGGGGCACACCCTGCTGCCGCCCAACATAAAAACCACAAAATATGAGCACGTTTTGCCCCTGCTGACAGCAGTAGAGGAGCGTGACGACATTGACGGGCTGCTGCTCCTTTTGAACACTGTGGGCGGTGATGTGGAGGCAGGCTTGGGCATTGCGGAGCTAGTGGCGGGCATGACAAAGCCTGCCGTCACGCTGGTGCTGGGGGGAGGACACTCCATCGGCGTACCCTTGGCAGTCTGCGGCAAGACCACCTTCATTGTGCCCAGCGCGTCCATGACCATTCACCCTGTCCGTATGTCGGGCACCATGATTGCAGCCCCTGCCACCTATCGCTACTTTGAGCGCTTGCAGGAGCGGATCATCGACTTTGTGTCCCGTAATTCACGGTGCAGCGATGAAAAGTTCCGCCAGCTCATGCTGTCGGTGGGGGACATGGCCAACGATGTGGGCAGTGTCATCTACGGTAATGAGGCGGTGGCCCTCGGGCTGATCGACCGTCTTGGATCGCTGGGAGATGCGCTGGAGGCACTGTACCGTATGATCGAGCGGGAGCGGGAAAAATAGCGCGTTCCGGTGCGGGCGTATCCACTGAAATAGGGTGGATACGCCCCGCCAGCGTGTCAAAAAGTCTTTTTGCCCGCTGGCTAAGTTTTCAGAACTTTCAAAAAAGTTCTGAAAACTCTTGATTTTATAAGCGCAGGACACCCTTCCTGGGTTTCCCGCGCACACCCTTCCTTCCCGTCAGCGGAAATGTTGCGGTTTTGACAACCTTGCAGGGATACCCGCCGAAAGGGCGGATATCCCTGCACTTTTTTTCTTGAAAAGGCAAACCTTTTCTGCTATAATACACTGGTTATAGTATGCCAATCTAAAAGAGGTGAACTGCGTGTATCTCAAAGCACTGGAAATACAGGGATTTAAATCCTTTCCCGATAAGACGACACTGACATTCGGTTCGGATATTACCGCCATCGTGGGCCCCAACGGCTCGGGTAAGTCCAACATCTCCGATGCCATCCGCTGGGTCATGGGCGAGCAGAGCAGCCGCCAGCTCCGCGGTGCCAAGATGGAGGACGTGATCTTCGGTGGTACGGAGACCCGTAATCAGATGGGCTTTGCTCAGGTTACGCTGGTGATGGACAACACCGAGCACATCTTCCCCCGTGATGAGGCGGAGGTGGCGGTGACCCGCCGCTATTACCGCAGCGGTGAGTCGGAGTATTACATCAATAAGCAGATGGTGCGCCTCAAGGACGTGAACGAATTGTTCATGGACACGGGTATGGGTCGCGAGGGCTATTCCATCATCGGTCAGGGTAAGATCGACGAGATTTTGTCCGTCAAATCCGGTGAGCGCCGCGAGATTTTTGAAGAGGCCGCCGGTATCTCCAAGTTCCGCCATCGCAAGGAGGAGTCCGAGCGTAAGCTGGAGCGCACGCAGGAGAACTTGGTGCGTATCAACGATAAGATCGCCGAGCTTGAGCTGCAGGTTGAGCCTCTGCGTAAGCAGGCAGAGGTTGCCAAGAAGTACCTCATTCTCCGCGATGAGCTGCGTGTGTTGGAGATCTCCGTGTGGCTGGAGCAGCTGCAGAATCTCAAAACCGCAAAGTTCAAGCTGCAGGCCGATGTGGAAGCTGCCCAGCAGGAGAAGATCGCTGCCGAGGCCGCTTTGGAGGCCACCTACGCCGCCGCTGAGGCAT
>JAZQMH010000087.1:0-2932 GCA_045543255.1 Vescimonas sp. | reverse complement strand
CTGATTTTCGTAGCTGGTCTGGGTGGAGAAGTTGTTGGACACCAGCACGAGGCACTCCTGCACATCGGGATAGGTGATCTTGCTCTCGCCCTTTTGGTACTTGTTGTTCTCACGGAGGTACTTGTCGATAGCACCCACCAGCGCCAAGCGGGTGGCCTTCTCGGGGCTGCCGCCGTACTCCAAGAAGCTGGAGTTGTGGTAGTGCTCCACCACCTTCACGCGGTTAGAAAAGCACAAAGCCACATTCAGCTTCACCTTATACTCGGGCTTGTCCTCGCGGTCGCGGCCGCGGCGCTCGGCATCCCAGCACACGGGAGCGGTCAAAGCGTCCTCCCCCACCAGCTCGGCGATATAGTCGGAGATGCCCGACTGATAGAGGAACTCCTCCGTCTCGAACTTCCCTGCGCTCACTTCCCGCTTCAGGCGGAAGGTAACGCCTGCGTTCACCACCGCCTGCCGCTTCATGACGTCGCGGTAATATTCCACAGGGATGTCAATGTCGGTAAAGACCTCCAAGTCCGGCAGCCAGCGGATGGTAGAGCCGGTGCGCTTTTTGTTGGTGGTCAGCTCCTCTACCTTGAGGCCGCCTACATTCTCGCCCTTTTCAAAGTGGAGGGTGTATTCCTTGCCCTCGCGGAGCACCGTCACATCCATGTAGGCCGAGGCGTACTGGGTGGCGCAGGAGCCAAGACCGTTGAGGCCGAGAGAGAACTCATAGTTCTCCGACTGCTCATTATTATATTTGCCGCCGGCGTACAGCTCGCAGAACACCAGCTCCCAGTTGTAGCGGCCCTCTTTTTCGTTCCAGTCCACGGGGCAGCCACGACCCTGATCCTCCACCTGCACCGACTTATCGAGAAAGCGGGTGAGGGTGATGACCTTACCGTAGCCGGCGCGGGCCTCGTCGATGGCGTTGGAGAGAATTTCAAACACGGCGTGCTGGCAGCCCTCCAAGCCGTCAGAGCCGAAAATTACACCCGGACGCTTGCGGACGCGGTCTGCGCCCTTTAAGCTGGTAATACTCTCGTCGTTGTAGACGCCTTTTTTGCTCATATCAGGAAACCTCCAAGGGTTGTGGATTCATGGGGGATAGAAACCCAATATATTGTACCTTATTTTCCTGCCCAACGCAAGGGCTTTCCTGTCCCTTTCTGTCGCATTTCCATGACTTTTGGGCAAAAAATCACCCTTTAGGGAGAAATCCATAATCTCCTCGCAACCGCTGAAATCCCCTTGAATAAAGGGTTTTTCACAGTTTCCACAGACTTTTCCACAGCCGTTATGTTAACTCCTTTTTCTCCAAATTGTTCCCCTTTTCTCCTCCCTTTTCCCTGTTTTTCTAAGAGGACTCCACCCTTGCAAAGGCACAAAAAAAGAGCCCCATCGGGGCTCTTTTTTCAATCCTTGCCGATCTTCCCATGGCGCTCCTCATAAGCGGCGATACTCTCACGAATCAAAATCAAAACCTGACTATTCAGACTCCGACCCTCGTAATCGGCAACGACATGGAGCTTATTCAGCATTTCTTCGTCAATACGGATAGACACACTTTTGATGGACATAAAATCACCCCAAAACAACTATATTTTATGTTTATTTTATGTCCGCTGTGTGATATAGTGTTTTATATAGATATAAAATATATCTAAAATATATCTAAAACGAGGTGATTTTATGCCGGACTATAAAAAAATGTATCTTTCCCTGTTCAATGCTGTCACGGATGCCATCGACCTGCTAACGGAGTGCGGCGGCGATTTGGTCGCCATACAAAAGGCGCTCACCACCCTGAAGAACGCACAGCAGACCTGCGAGGACATCTACATAGATACCGAGGAATAGAAAAGTCCCCCTCTCACGAGGGGGACTTTTTCGTGTTTCAATAGCGCTTACTCGGCCTTGGGAGCCTCAGCGGCAGCGGCCTCGGCAGCAGCCTTAGCAGCGGCAGCCTTCTTCTCAGCAGCGGCCTTCTGAGCAGCCTTGAACTTCTCCTTCTCCTCGGGAGTGGGGATGGGCTCAATGGCGTTCTTGGGGCAGGCCTTGGCGCACATGGTGCAGTTCTTGCACTTGTCGTAGTCGATGACAGCCACGTTGTCGATGACGTGGATGGCGTCGAACTTACAGGTGCGCTCGCACATGCCGCAGGCGATGCAGCTGTTGGCGCAAACCTTGGCAACAGCGGGGCCCTTGTCCTTGTTGGAGCAGTTGACAAACACCTTCTGCTTGTAGGGGACCTCGGTGATGAGCTTGCGGGGGCAGGCCTCACGGCAGGCGCCGCAGTTGGTGCACTTCTCCTTGTCCACGACGGCAACACCGTCAACCACATGGATAGCGTCGAACTGGCAGGCAGCCACGCAGGAACCAAAGCCGAAGCAGCCGTACTTGCAGGCCAGAGCGTCACCGCCGCAGACCTTGGTAGCAGCCAGGCAGTCCTTCACGCCGCGATACTCAAAGTTCTTCTGAGCATTGCAGCCGCCGTTACACATAACGTGGGCCACCATCTTCTCACCGGTAGGAGCTTCCATACCGAGGATGGCAGCGATCTTGGCAGCACCCTCAGCACCTGCGGGAGCGCAGGCGGTGACGGGAGCCTTGCCGGCCAGCATGGCCTCAGCGCAGCCGGCGCAGCCGGGGTAGCCGCAGCCGCCGCAGTTAGCGCCGGCAAGAGCAGCCTGGATCTGGGGCAGGCGGGGGTCAACTTCCACCTCAAAGATCTTGGCGGCGAAGGCCAGGATCAGGCCGAACACAATGGCGAGAACGCCAAGAACGGCAATAGCTAATGCAATCGTCATGATTCCTTACCTCCTTACCAGACCTTCAGGCCGCTGAAGCCCATGAACGCCAGGGCGATGAGGCCGGAGGTGATCAGGGCGATGGGGAAGCCTTCAAAGGCCTTGGGCGTCTCGGAAAACTCGGTCTGCTCGCGGACGGC
>JAZQMH010000086.1:0-5955 GCA_045543255.1 Vescimonas sp. | reverse complement strand
AATGCGCCGAAGCGACCCTTTTGGGCAATCAGCTTCAACAATCGGATACAGGCGTAGCCCACCACGGCAGCGGTGATGACGCCCACCATATACATGGGCACCTCCGCCCAAATGATGCCGTCTTTGAAAGCATCCACAAGGCTCAGCACGTTGGCGCCGAGGATGGCGGGGATGGACATCAAGAAGGAAAAGCGGACGGCGAAGGAGCGCTCATAGCCGCAGAAACAGCCTGCGGTAATGGTCATACCGCTGCGGGAGATGCCGGGCATGGTGGCGATAGCCTGCCCAACGCCCACCACGAGGGCATCCAGCAAGGTGGCGTTCTTCGCCGTCTTTCTGCCCTTACGCACCAAGTCGCAGGCGAAGAGCAAAAAGCCCGTTACCACCAGTGCCGCGCCTACGAACACCATGTTGTCACCCAGCGCCTGCACCTTCTCATGGAACGGCAGCACCGCCACAAGGGGCAGCGTCGCCACAATGATGAGCAAAATCATTCGCCGCGCAGGGGGCACCTGCTTGGGGGTGGTGTGGTGGGCAATGTCGCGGATGCCGCGGAAGAACTCCACCACGATTTCGCAGATGTCCTTCCAATAGGCCACGAACACCGCCAACAGCGTACCCAAGTGCAGCAGCACATCGAAAAATACAGGCACTTCCGTCTCCAGCCCCAGCAGGTTCTGGGCAATGGCCAGATGCCCCGAGGAGGAGATAGGCAGGAATTCAGCCAAACCCTGTACCAAACCCATTAAAAACGAGGAAAAATACGTCATTACGTCACCTCATATCAAAATTGAATACAATCTGTCATATTTTGCTAAAATATTCCTCTGCGTATAGGCAAAGGGCTTCATAATAGAAATAGTATACCATAGCACCGCCTAAAATGCCACAGAAAATTTCCCACCTGTCCGTAACTCCATACACGTCAAAAAGGGAGCAGATGGTGTCCATCTGCTCCCTTTTGTTCCGTTATTCCTCTGTCAGCTTTTCCAAGGCTGCGCGGGCGGCGGACTGCTCCGCCTCCTTCTTGCTGTGACCGCTGCCCTCACCGACGGGGTCGCCGTTTAAGAGCACCGCCACGGTAAACACCTTGGCATGGTCGGGGCCCGACTGACCCACCAACTCATAGCGCAGCACCTGATGGGGCTTGCGCTGCACCAGCTCCTGCAGCTCCGTCTTATAGTCGCGGCGACGACTCTCTGCCACCGTAATATCACCTTTGCTTAACAGCACACGGTGAATGAGGTCGCGGGCACAGTCCATCCCCCCATCGAGATACACGGCGGCGAACACCGCCTCGGTGCAGTCGGCAAGGATGGAGGGACGCTGGCGACCGCCGCCGCTCTCCTCGCCCTTACCCAGCATGAGGCACTCCCCCAGCTGCAAAGATTGGGCCACCTCAAAGAGGCTCTCTTCCCGCACCAGCGCGGCGCGGATACGGGTCAGCTCACCCTCGGGCGCGTTAGGGAAGCGGGAATAGAGAAACTCCGCCGACACGAAGCCCAACACCGCGTCGCCCAAAAACTCCAAGCGCTCGTTGCTGACAATATTCTCATTGCGATGCTCGTTGGCATAGGAGCTGTGGTACAGCGCCCCACGCAGCAGCGACTCGTCACGGAAACGGTAGCCCAAATTCTCCTGCAAGTTCTCCAAAGTCATACCCTCTTCCCCTCCTTCCATAGGTGTCAAAAAGGAAACCCCACGTTGCGTGGGGTTTTCGCAATTTTTACGTATTAGCCGAGGTTGGCCACGAGGTAACGCACGCAATCGCCCACGGTCTTGAGACCCTGCAGGCTGTCCTCCTCGATCTCACCGATCTCGAACTCCTCTTCCATCGCCATGACCAGCTCCACCAGATCCACGGAGTCAGCACCCAGATCGTCCACGAAGGAACTGTCCATAGTGATCTCCTCGGCATCAATGGCAAACTGCTCAGCGATCAGCGTCTGCAAAGTAGCAAAAATGCTCTCACTCGTCATTGCAGCATTTCTCCTTTCGGTTTCTTTATCTTCAAGCATCATACGGCAAACCACCGTGAGTGTCAATACCTTTTGGGAAAATTTTATTCTCCTGCCGTTAAGGAGGCAGCATACTGCTCCATCTGGGCAATGAAGCCGCTCTCGGCAAAGCTCACCGCCTGCACCATGGCGTTTTCGATAGCCTCAGCGTTGGAAGAGCCGTGTGCCTTCAGCACAGGCTTGGATACGCCGATGAAGGCCGTACCGCCCACCTTGTTGGGGTCGAGCATAGCCTTAAAGGCATTCAAACCGGGCATCACCAGCAGGGCGGCGATCTTCGTAAGGAGATTTTTCTTAAAAATCCCCTTCAGCGCCGTGCCTGCGAAAGAGCCTACACCCTCGATGGTCTTCAGCATCACGTTACCCGAGAAGCCATCGCACACGATGACATCGCAGCCGCCCTTGACGGCCTCCTTGGCCTCGATGTTGCCGATGAAGTTGATGTCCTTGGCAGCGCTCAAGAGGCCGTAGGCCTCACGCTGAAGGTCAGTGCCCTTCTCGGGCTCTGTGCCGATGTTGAGAAGTGCCACGCGGGGATTTTCCAATCCCAGCATGCTCTTGGCGTAAAAGCTGCCAAGGTAGGCAAACTGCACCAAATACTCCGCCGTACACTCGGCGTTAGCGCCGCAGTCAATCAAAACCGCTTTACCCGTCACCGTGGGGATGACAGGCGCCATAGCGGCGCGGCGAATCCCGCGAACGCGCTTGGTAATAAGGGTCGCGCCCGTCAACAGCGCACCCGTAGAGCCTGCGGAAATGAAGGCATCACCTTCATTGTTCTTCATCATGGTAAGACCCACGCCCATGGAGCTGTCTTTTTTGCGGCGGAACACCGTGGCAGGGTCATCGTGCATGGTGACCTCCTCGGTGGTGTGGCGGATCGATACGCCCGCAGGCAGCGTCTCCACGCCGCTTTTTCTTGCAGCCTCCATAATGGCGGTTTCATCGCCCGTCAGCACCAGCTCCACGCCAAGGCGCTTCTGCCCCTGCAGTGCGCCCTTAACGATTTCCAGCGGGGCGTGATCGCCGCCCATGGCGTCAATAATCAGTTTCATCTCAGCACCTCGTCTTTCATGGCATCAATGATGGCGAGGGAACGCTGGCTCAATTCCGCGTTCTTGTTGCGCTTGCCCTTCACGCGGTGGTCAAGGGGCGGGATGATGCCGAAGTTGATGTTCATAGGCTGGAACTGGGCAATGGTCTCGTTGCTGACATAGAGACCCAGTGCGCCGATCGCCGTCTCTTGAGGGAAATTGACCGCTTCCATCTCACGGAGGCGGCGGGCAAGCTCCACGCCCACCAAAAAGCCGCTGGCGGCGGACTCCACATAGCCCTCCACGCCCGTCATCTGCCCTGCGAAGGCGATGCGGGTATCGCTTTTCAGGCGATAATAGCGGTCGAGAAGGCGGGGAGAATCGAGATAGGTATTGCGGTGCATCACACCGTAGCGGAGGAACGCAGCGTCCTTCAAAGCGGGGATCATGGTAAACACCCGCTTCTGCTCGCCCCACTTCAAGTGGGTCTGAAAGCCCACAAGGTTATAAATGCTGCCTGTGGCGTTGTCCTTGCGGAGCTGCACCACGGCGTAGGGCTCTTTCCCCGTCTTGGGGTCGGGCAGCCCACGGGGCTTGAGAGGGCCAAAGCGGAGGGTATCCTCGCCGCGGCGTGCCATGACCTCCACGGGCATGCACCCTTCAAAGACGCACTTATCCTCAAAGCCGTGCACCTCCGCTGCCTCAGCCTCCACAAGGGCGTTCCAAAAGGCGGTATACTCCTCTTTATCCATAGGACAATTGATGTAGTCGGGCGTACCCTTATCGTAGCGGGAGGCGAAATAGGCACTCTCCATATCCACGCTCTCAAAGCTCACCAAGGGGGCGGCAGCATCGAAGAAATGGAGGGTGTCGGCCTCACCGAAGAGGGCCGTCAGCTTGTCCGCCAGCGCCTCAGAGGTGAGAGGACCCGAGGCGATGACCACATCCCCCTCGGGGATGTCCGTCACCTCGCCGTACTTCACGGTGATGTTGGGATGGTTCAAAATCTCATCCGTCACCATCTTGGCAAAACCGTGGCGGTCTACCGCCAGCGCGCCGCCAGCAGGCACAGCCGTGGCATCGGCGCAGCGGAGGATAAGGCTGCCTAAACGGCGCATCTCCTCTTTGAGAAGTCCCACCGCGTTCTCCAAGCCTGCACCACGGAGGGAATTGGAGCAGCAGAGCTCCGCAAAATATTCCGTTTCATGGGCGGGGGTCTTTTTCTCAGGCTTCATTTCGCAGAGGGTGACGGCGATGCCAC
The DNA here is from genome assembly GCA_045543255.1 of Vescimonas sp. Classification (GTDB taxonomy): domain Bacteria; phylum Bacillota; class Clostridia; order Oscillospirales; family Oscillospiraceae; genus Vescimonas. Next base: position 1,642 of record JAZQMH010000086.1, on the reverse strand, counting down.
GCTGGGCAAGCTGCCACGCGCACTCGCTGCCTGCAAGACCTGCGCCAATTACAGTTACATGTTTCATTCTTTCGTCTTTTTCGTCGTGGTCGCCTTTTTCGCGGCGGCCTTCTTGGTGGTGGTTGCTTTCTTGGCGGTGGTTTTCTTCTCCGCCGTCTTTTTGGCGGCAGTTTTCTTCGTCGCCGTTTTCTTGGCGCCCTTTTCCTCTGCCTTCTCCTCGGCGCCGTCGGTTTTCTTCTTCAAGTAGCCGCGCTTATCTTCGGGGAGGAAGTTCTGACACTGTTCATTGATGCAGAAGGGACGGGGATTGCCGCGGCCCGAGCGCTTGAACATGGTCTGACCGCAGACTTCGCAGTCCACCTTCGTGGGCACATCCCATGTCATAAAGTCGCAGTGACGGTCGGTAAACTTGCTGTTGGTAAACTCGCAGCAATAGTAATTATACTGCTTGCCTGTGGTCTTGGAAGTGCCGCTGCGCTTCAAGATGCGCCCGCCGCACTTGGGGCAGCGACCGGGCATCTCCACCACCAAAGGCATGGTAAAGGTACACTCGGGGAAACCGGGGCAGGCCAGGAAGGGGCCAAAGCGACCGTCCCGCTCCACCAAGTTCTTGCCGCACACGGGGCAGACTTCTTCAGAAACGGTGGGCTCGGGGCGCATATATTCGCCCGCTGCCGCGTCCTCCAAGTGGGCGGCAAAGCCACCGTCATAGAAGTTGCGCAGCACCTGCTTCCAAGGCAGCTTTCCCTCACCCACATCGTCCAGCTGCTGCTCCATCTGGGCGGTGAACTTCAAATCGGCGATGTCGGTGAAGTATTTCTTCATCCACGCCGTCACCGCCTTGCCGAGGTTGGTGATGAGGAGGTGCTTGCCCTCCTTCTTCACATAGCGGCGCTCCAAAATGGTGGAGACGGTGGGTGCATAGGTGGAAGGACGACCGATTCCATTTTCTTCCATGGCGCGGATAAGGGTCGCCTCGGTGTAGTGAGCGGGAGGCTGGGTAAAGTGCTGGGCAGGCTCAAAGCCCTTCAGCGCCAAGCTATCGCCCTCATTGAGGTCGGGCAGGGTAGGCTCTTTCTCCTCCTTTTCCTCATCGTCGCGGCTCTCCTCATACACAGCGGTGTAGCCCGAGAACTTCAAACGGCTGGCGCTGGCGCGGAAGCTATGCTCCTTGGCGCCGATCTCCACGCTGAGGGTGTCGTATACGGCGTTCTCCATCTGACTTGCCAGGAAGCGGCTCCAAATGAGGCGATAGAGCTGATACTGCTCCGAGGTCAAGTCGGCGCGGATGCGCTCAGGGGTCAGGGTAACATCACTGGGACGGATGGCCTCGTGGGCATCCTGGGCCCCGCCCTTGGTCTTATACTGGCGGGCCTTGGCGGGATAGTAGCTCTTGCCGTAGCGCTCCACAATAAAGTCCTTTGCCGCCGCCTGTGCCTCGGCAGAGATGCGGAGAGAGTCGGTACGCATGTAGGTAATCAAACCCACCGTGCCCACACCTGTAATGTCCACGCCTTCATAGAGCTGCTGGGCAATAGCCATGGTGCGGCGGGGGGTCATGTTCACCTTGCGGGAGGCCTCCTGCTGCAAGGTGGAGGTGGTAAAGGGAAGTCGGAGGCCAAGCGGTCTTAGGAAGACAACA
>JAZQMH010000085.1:0-9277 GCA_045543255.1 Vescimonas sp. | reverse complement strand
CCCCTCAGTCAGCTTCGCTGACAGCTCCCCCAACGGGGGAACCAAGATACATTGCACCTGCAACTGGTGCGTCCAACTTCGTTTTTTACAGCCCCTGCTGTGAAAATAATAAAATTATTTTTATAAAGGAGAAAATCAAAGTATGAAAAAGTTTCTTGCTCTGATGCTGGCTCTGGTCATGGTGCTGGGTCTTGTCGCTTGCGGCGAGAAGGCTCCCGCTGATGACGGCGCCGATGCTGCCACCGGTAGTGTTTATTGGCTGAACTTCAAGCCCGAATCCGATGAGGCTCTGCAGAACATTGCAAAGCTGTACACCGAGAAGACCGGCGTGGAAGTCAAGGTTGTTACCGCTGCTGCCGGTACTTACAACGACACCCTGACCTCCGAGATGGATAAGGACGAGGCTCCCACCATGTTCGTGGTCGGCAACAGCGCCGCTGTGAACACCTGGGGCGAGTTCTGCTATGACCTGACCGGCACCGACGTGTTCAACGAGCTGAACACCGACGCTTACATCCTGAAGGATGCCGCTGGCAAGGTTTGCTCCATCGGTTACTGCTATGAGTGCTACGGCATCATGGTCAACAAGGCTCTGCTGGCTGAGGCTGGCTACGCTGTCGAGGACATCACCGCCCGCAAGGACGAGCTGGGCTTCGCCGCTTTCACCGCTGCTGACATGGACAGCTCTTCCTCCTGGCGTTTCACCGGCCACGTTGCCAACCTGGAGTACTACTGGGAGAGCGTTGACGCTCCCGAGGCTTGGACTGCTTGCCCCGCTGAGCTGACCGGCGCTTACATGGATAACTATCGTAACCTGATGGATCTGATGTTCGCTAACGGCACCGTCGCCCGTACCGATCTGGCTACCGGCGGTCACGATGCTACTGCTGAGTTCAAGGCCGGCAAGGCCGTGTTCCATCCCCAGGGCAACTGGGAGTGGGCTTCCCTGTCCGAGGTCTTCGCTGCTGACGATCTGGCTATGATCCCCTACTACTCCGGCGTCGCTGGCGAGGAGAACGTGGGTCTGAACTGCGGTACTGAGAACTACTGGGCTGTCAACGCTATGGCTTCCGAGGAAGACATCAAGGCTACCCTGGACTTCATGTACTGGCTGGTCACCGACGCTGAGGCTTCCGCTCTGGCAGTGGGCACCTTCGGCGTTATGCCCTACAAGCAGGCTGTTGCTTCCGCCAACCCCTTCCTGGCCATGGCCAACGATATGGCTGCTGCCGGCAAGGCCAACATGTGGTGGGCCACCAACTATCAGCCCGATGTTGACAACTATCGTGCCGCTCTGGTCTCCGCTCTGAACGACTACAACGCTGATCCCACCGATGCTAAGTGGGAGGCCGTTGAGACCGCTTTCGTGGCTGGTTGGGCTACCTGCTATGCCAACGTCAACGGCTAATTTAGCTTGACGCTGTCTGAATAGTAGAGTTATACTAAGGGGGGCGGGCAATCTGCCCGCCCCCCTTTCTTTATAGCTATCTTAAAGAGGTACGCGCGTAGCGCCTTGGCTCCCCTTGTCAGGGGAGCTGCTGAGCGCAGCGAAGCTGAGGGGTAGTCGGCAAACGGCTTTTTCTCTCCCTCCGTCTGCCCTACGGGCACCCCCCTCCTCCCTCCTCTCTGTCACACTCCGTGTGACATCTCTCCTCGCCGAGGAGAGTCTTGCCCTCGTCAGAGGGAGGCAAGGGACGGCATCCTGCCGTCCGCACCTTTCTATATCCCACCCCACGGGCTGCATGAGGCCAATGGGGTGACTTGTGTACTACCGCAAAATTACTATCGGGGAGATGAGAATCCACTATGAAGCGCAAACGCGATAATTCCTCGGTCAACGGTAATCTGCTGCGTAAGCCTATCCGCCGCTGGTTCCCCCTCTTCATGGGTCCCATGGTGGCCGCTTTCTGCATCGGATTCGTTTGGCCTTTCCTTCAGGGCATTTACCTGTCCTTCTGCCAGTTCAAGATCACCAAGAACGCCAAGTGGGTGGGCTTGGAGAACTATGTCCGCGCCTTCCAAGACCAGTCCTTCACCCGCGCTTTCTGGTATACGGCGCTGTTCACCATCGTCACGGTGGTACTCATTAACGTGCTGGCCTTCGCCGTGGCCTACGCCCTCACTCAGAAGATGAAGGGCGCCAACCTGTTCCGTACCGTCTTTTTCATGCCCAACCTCATCGGCGGCATCGTGCTGGGCTATATTTGGTCCATGATCTTCGACGGTATCCTCTCCAAGTTCAATACCTCCATCGTGCTGGGGACCAAGTACGGTTTCTGGGGACTTGTCATCCTGCTATGCTGGCAACAAATTGGTTATATGATGATTATTTACATTGCAGGCTTGCAGGCAGTCCCCGAGGATATGCTGGAGGCCGCCCGTATTGACGGCGCTACCAAATGGCAGACCCTGTGGAAGGTCACCATCCCCAACGTGATGCCCTCCATCACCATCTGCATGTTCCTCACCCTTACCAACGGCTTCAAGCTCTACGATCAGAACTTGGCCTTGACCGACGGTCTCCCCTTCATCATCAACCCCGACGGTTCTACCATCAAGACGACGGAAATGCTGGCGCTGAACATCGTCAGCACCTTCAATGGCTCGGGCCTCCACTCCCGTGGTACGGCACAGGCCAAGGCCGTCTTGTTCTTCATCCTCGTGGCGGCAATGGGTCTGATCCAGCTCCGTGCCACCCGCAGTAAGGAGGTGCAGCAGTAATGGCAAAGCGCAATTCCATGAGCAAGACCATCTTGACGGTGGTGTTCTCCGTCATTTCTGTGGTCTATGTCATCCCCGTGTTTATGGTGCTGCTGAACTCCTTCAAGATCAACACCTTCGTTAAGACCGACACCTTCGCTTGGCCCTCCGGCGAGATGTTCGCAGGCTGGGCAAACTTCATCAAGGGCATGACCTTCGGTAACTACCCCTTCTACAAGTCCGCCTTCTACTCTCTCGTCATCACCCTGCTGGGCACGCTGCTGATCCTGCTGTTCACCTCTATGGCAGCATGGTATATCTCCCGCGTGGACTCTCTCCTCTGCCGCATTGTGTACTTCGGTTGCGTGTTCTCCATGGTGGTGCCCTTCCAGATGGTGATGTTCACCCTGTCCCGCACCGCCGACAAGCTGGATCTCAACACGCCTTGGACGATCCCCGTTATCTACCTCGGCTTCGGCGCAGGTTTGGCGGTATTCATGTTCACGGGCTTTGTCAAGTCCATCCCCCTCTCCATTGAGGAAGCTGCCGCCATCGACGGCTGCGGCCCTGTCCGCACCTACTTCAATGTGGTGGTTCCCATGCTGAAGCCCACCCTCATTTCCGTGGGTATTCTGGAGATCATGTGGATTTGGAACGACTACCTCCTGCCCTATCTGGTGCTGGACATCAACGACTATCGTACCATCCCCATCCACATCCAGTACCTTAAGGGCAGCTACGGCACGGTGGACTTGGGCGCAACCATGGCCCTCATTCTCATGAGCATCATCCCCGTCATCATCTTCTATCTCTGCTGCCAGAAGCACATCATCAAGGGTGTTGCCGCCGGCGCGGTGAAGGGATAACAAACCTCTTAAAGGGGGGAGCTTCTCCCCCCTTTAGATTCCCCCTCTCGCTCTGTGCCGCGCGCTCGCAAGCTCGCACACTTACAGAGCGCAGAGTATTTTTCGCCACGGGAACCGCGGCAAAAAATGATTAAATAATTTCCCTACGCACGCCCAACGGAAGTCCCCTTGGGGGACATGTCGTGGGAAATTATGATTAAAATTATTTTTCCCTACGCATGTCGTCAGAAAAATAATTAAATAATTTGGCGCGGAGCGCCCTTGCCTCCCTCAGCTTCGCGCTAAGAGCCGCCCTTCGGGCGGTTGCGCTCTCGCACGCCCGCCTGCGGGCGGGTGTGACGGGGGAGGTGGCACGGCGTAAGTCGTGACGGAGGGAGAGAATCCCCCCTACTCCTTAACCCAATTGGCAGAAAAATCGCAGATTTTTCGCCAGCATCCTTTTAGAAAGAAGAATCACATTATGGAACGTTCTGCAGGCATTTTGCTGTCCGTGTCCTCCCTGCCCTCTCCTTACGGCATCGGTACACTGGGCAAGGCAGCTTACGAATTTGCCGATTTCCTCGCCGCTGCAGGCCAAAAGTACTGGCAGCTCCTGCCCCTCGGCCCCACCAGCTATGGCGACTCCCCTTATCAGAGCTTCTCCACTTTCGCAGGTAACCCCTACTTCATCGACCTCGATATGCTCATCGAGGATGAACTCCTGACGGAGGAAGAGGTCACCATGCGTGACTGGGGCAGCAACGCCCGCGCCGTGGACTACGGCAAAATCTACGAAAACCGCTTTGAAGTTCTCGCCATCGCCAAGGCGCGCGGCTGGGAGCGTGACCGTGAAGAAGTGGCGGCCTTCATGGAGGAAAATAAGCGCTGGCTTGGCGATTACGCCCTCTACATGGCCTGTAAGCGCCACTATGGCATGCGTCCTTGGACGGAGTGGCCCGACGACATTCGCCTCCGCGATACCGAGGCCCTCGCTGAGGCCCGTGAGAAGTACAATGAGGATGTGGAGCTGTTCATCTACATCCAGTTCCTCTTCTTCCGCCAGTGGAACACCCTGCGCACCTATCTCCATGACAAGGGCATCTTCGTCATTGGCGACCTGCCCATCTATGTCCCTCTCGACAGCGCCGATGTGTGGGCTGAGCCCGAGTGGTTCCAGATGGATGACCAGTGCGTGCCCACCGCCGTCAGCGGTGTGCCGCCGGATTACTTCGCCGTGGACGGTCAGCTGTGGGGCACGCCCCTTTACAACTGGGACGCCATGGGCGAGGACGGCTACGGCTGGTGGATCCGCCGCATCGACGGTGCCGGCAAGCTCTACGATGTGATCCGCATCGACCATTTCCGTGGCCTTGACGAGTACTGGGCCGTGCCTTACGGCGAGACCACCGCCCGCAACGGTCAGTGGCTCCCCGGCCCCGGTATGCGCCTTGTGGGCGCGTTGAACGGCTGGTTCAAGGATTTGCGCTTCATCGCTGAGGACTTGGGCTATCCCACCCCCGGCGTGGCCCGTCTCCTGTACGAGAGTGGCTGGCCCGGCATGAAGGTGCTGCAGTTCGCCTTCGATTCCCGTGATTCCAGCAGCTATCTCCCCCACAGCTACCATAACCACTGTGTCTGCTACACGGGCACCCACGATAATTCCCCCTTGGAGATGTGGCGCCGCGAGGCCTCTGCCGAGGACATCGCCTACGCTACCGAGTATCTGGGTCTTAGCGAGAAGGAGGGCTTCTCTTGGGGCATCCTCCGCGGCGGCTTGGGTAGTGTTGCCAACATGTTTGTGGCACAGATGCAGGATTACTTAGGCCTTGGCACAGGCCACCGCATGAACACCCCCGGTATCCCCGATGGAAACTGGCAGTGGCGCATGGTGGAGGGCGAGGCAAGCCCAGAGCTGGCCGCCAAGATCCGCCGTATGTGCGAGAATTACGACCGCTGTGAAAAGCAGCCGGCTGTCATTGAGGAAGAGCAGACGGAGGCTGAGTAATAAAAAGGAAGAGAGAGCGAAGGCTCTCTCTTCCTTTTTATGTGTTGCACACAACTCTTGCCTCCAACCCCCCCCTCTCTGTCGCCTACGGCGACATCTCTCCCCGCTGGGGAGAGTCCTGCCTCTGGGGGAGGTGGGTGCCCGTAAGGGCAGACGGAAGGGGCTGCTATCGGACTGCTTTCAATAGCAGCCCCCTCAGTCAGCTTCGCTGACAGCTCCCCCATAGGGGGGAGCCAAGGCGATAGTGCATAGCAAGCCTAGAAAAAAGCACCCTTGCGGGTGCTTTTTATCTTATTGCGCTTGCTTAATAACTACCCATGTCAGCGGACTTATCGCCCTCGGGGTTGGCGCCGAACACATAGTCGTTGCCGGGCAGGATGGCATTGAAGAGCACGCCCAGAATGGCAGCGATGGCAAGGCCGGACAGGGTGATGGCTGCGCCGCCCACGGTGAAGGTGATGCCGCCCACGGAGGTGAAGCCAAGGCCGGAGACGAACATGACGGCGGCGATAATGAGGTTGCGGGACTTGGTCAGGTCAACGCGGTTCTCCACGATGTTGCGGACACCAACGGCGGAGATCATACCGTAGAGGATGAAGCTGACGCCGCCCACAACGGCAGCGGGGATGGAGTTGACCAGTGCGTCAAACTTGGGGGAGAAGCTGAGGATGATGGCGAAGTAGGCAGCAAGGCGCACAACGCGGGGATCGTAGACCTTGGAAAGAGCCAGCACGCCGGTGTTCTCGCCGTAGGTGGTGTTGGCAGGGCCGCCGAAGAAGCCGGCCAGAGCCGTGGCGAGACCGTCACCCAGCAGGGTACGGTGGAGACCGGGGTCACCGATGAAGTTGCGGCCGGTGGTGGAGGAGATAGCGGACACATCGCCGATATGCTCCATCATGGCGGCGATGGCGATGGGTGCCATCACGAGGATGGCGGAGATATCGAACTTAGCGATAACGAACTGCTGCAGACCCACGAAGTCGGCATCCTTCACAGCGGCGAAGTCCACCTGACCGGCGATGAGGGCCACGATGTAGCTGACCACCACGCCCAGCAGGATGGGGATGATCTTCAGCATGCCCTTACCCCAGATGTTGGCAATGACCACCACCACGATGGCCACCAGTGCCAGCCACCAGCAGGTCATAACATTGGAAACGGCAGAGCCGGCAAGGTTGAGGCCGATCATGATGATCATGGGGCCGGTGACGATGGGGGGGAAGAAACGCATGACCTTCTTGGCGCCCAGCACCTTGAAAAGGAGCGCCAGCACCAGATACAAAAGACCTGCGATCACCACGCCGCCCAATGCGTAGGCCAGCTTCGTCTGAGGATCCATGCCCTCATAGGCGGGCAGGGTCGCCACGGTGGAGAAGCCGCCCAGATAGGCGAAGGAGGATCCCAAAAATGCGGGCACCTTAAACTTGGTGCAGATGTGGAACAAAATGGTGCCCAGACCTGCCATCAGCAGGGTGGTCTGGATGGACAGGGGCAGGCCGTAGCCCTGCACCAAAATGGGGACGAGCACCGTTGCGCCGAACATGGCGAACAGATGCTGGAGGCCCAGCACCAGCATACGGGGCGTACCCAGTGTGCGGGCGTCGTAGATGGCCTCTTGGCCAAGCTCTTTTTTCATTGCGTTTTCCTCACTTTCTTAATTCTTAACAACACAAAAATAAAGACCGATGAAATCATCGGTCAAGGATTACAAATGGAAACACCACGAGAGGGAACGGCAGTGAACTTTACACACAGTACGGTCATAGCTTGTCCCTCCTTGATTTTTTCTTGCCCAATTATACGGGGCAATTGTTAAAATTTCAAGCATTTTCTCCCCCAAGATTCGCCAAAATTTGAGGGTGCATTTTAGGGGATATGCACAAGGGGAGAATAAGTGACAAGTAACAAGTAACAGGTAACAAGTAACAGTTAGAGGTCTGCTGAAAGTCTCTTGAGGTGTTGTAGGGCGGGGTGCCCTCACCCCGCCGCTGTTCACCGTAACATCTCCGAATGTTGTGCGGCGGCCTGAGGGCAGGCCGCCCTACAAATTCTTTTGATAGTTCACTGCAAGGGAAATGTAAACTTCTCCCCTCCTAACTGCTACTAACTATTACTTATTAATTTCAAATCTGTTGCCCATTCGAGGGCAACACACCCCCTTTTTGCGCCTATTTGCAAAGGGGGACGAGGCATCATATACCGTCCTACCCCCTCTACACCACAAAAAGGAGGAAACATTTATGGATTTCGGCATTGCAGGTGTGGCGGTCATTACCGTCATCGCCTATTTGGTGGGCTTGGCAGTGAAGGCCACCGCCCTCCCCAACCGTTGGATTCCCGTCATCTGCGCGGCGGTGGGCGGCGCACTGGGTGTGGTGGGGCTCTACACCATGCCCGACTTCCCCGCCGCAGACATGCTCACCGCCATCGCCGTGGGCATCGTCAGCGGCTTGGCAGCCACGGGTATCGACCAGACGGTGAAGCAGCTGGGCAGCAAGGAGCTGGACGGCAATGGCTAAGGTCTACCTCTCCCCCGCCTACCACCGCTTCAACCCCTGCGCCGTGGCGGGCTGTGACGAGACCACTCACAACAACCTCTATTTGGACGAACTGGAGGTGTTTCTCACCGCCTGCGGCATAGCGTGGAAGCGCGGCCCTCGCCGTGTGCCCAATTCCAACGAGGACGGGGACGTTTTGATGCGCCGCGCCGTCGCCGAGAGCGACGCATGGGGCGCGGAGGTGCACTATGTGTCCCACACCAACGCCTCGGGCAACACCGTAGGCGAAGGGACGGCGCAGGGCTACCGCCCCATCATTTTCCAAGGCTCACAGCGTGGGGAGCGGCTGGCTCTTTTCATGACCACTCGCCGCCGCGAGGTCTACGACGGACAGATTTCTCTCAACCGCCGCACCGACCTCTACGAGCTGCGTGAGCCCCGCGCCGTGACCTACTATGAAGAGCACGTGTTCCACGATAACGCGGACGATGCCCGCTGGTTTCACGATAATCTCCGCTCCGTGGCCCGCAGCGCGGCAAAGGGCCTGTGCGACTACTTTAACCTCCCCTTCGTAGAGCCCTACACCGTAGCCGACCCGACCGAAGAGGAAGAAGTTCCCACGGAAAGCGCACCCCTCTACCGCGTGCAGGTGGGTGCCTTTCGCAGCCGCAGCGGTGCAGAAGCTCTCCTGCGTGAAGTCCGCGCCGCAGGCTTTGGCGGGGCATTTATTGCCACCGTGTCGCAGTAAAACAACATCTTCACAAAAACTCGTCATTTTCCCTACAGACAGCCCAAAAACGGGCTGTCTTTTTTCTTCTTTTTTCCCTTTTTCCTCTCGACTTATGTCGGATTTTGCGCTATAATTATACTGATATTTTTTGCGGATTCTTAACGACTATCACTTCTGGAAAAAAGGAGCGTATTGCCATATGGATCTCTTTTCCTTTATCATGCTGGGCGGCGGCTTGGCCTTCTTCCTGTACGGTATGAACGTCATGTCCTCGGGCCTCGAGCGCATGGCGGGCGGTAAGCTGGAAGGCGCGCTGCGCCGCATGACCTCCAGCTTGTGGAAATCCCTCGCCTTGGGCGCGGGCATCACCATCGCCATCCAGTCCTCCTCCGCCATGACGGTCATGCTGGTGGGTCTTGTGAACTCCGGCATTATGGACATCTCCCAGACGGTGGGTGTCATCATGGGTTCCAACATCGGCACCACCTTGACGGCATGG
>JAZQMH010000084.1:0-4294 GCA_045543255.1 Vescimonas sp. | reverse complement strand
CCCAAGAAGCCCTCAATTCCTAATTATTCCTTGTTAATTGTTCAAAAACCTCTTGCAATCGGTACATTTTTCCTTTATACTATATACGTCTTAATATGCGCCATTGCGTTCACTCCACTACTCTGAGCGTAGAGGCGTAACAATTAAAGGAGGAAGTTCCGCTTATCATCGGCGGTGCGGCAGTGTGGAGACCTGCCGTAAAGTGACGCATCGGAAGATGGTCACGAGGCTGCGGGCGCGGAGGCGGCGCAGCTACGGTGAAACACGTATGGCAAAGGTATTGCTGAAGAATCTGAAGAAGGTTTACCCCAACACCGAAAAGGCCAAGAAGCCCAAGAAGGGCGAAGAGGTCAAGAAGACCAGCCTGCAGATCACGGACGAAGGCGTTGTGGCCGTGCAGGAGTTCAATCTGGAGATCGCTGACCGCGAGTTTATCGTGCTGGTTGGCCCCTCCGGCTGCGGTAAGTCCACCACGCTGCGCATGGTGGCAGGTCTTGAGGACATCTCCAGCGGCGAGCTGTGGATCGGCGACAAGCTGGTGAACGATGTGGAACCCAAGGACCGCGACATCGCCATGGTCTTCCAGAACTACGCCCTCTATCCCCATATGACCGTGTACGAGAACATGGCCTTCTCCCTGAAGCTGAAGAAGGTCGACAAGGCTGAGATCGACAAGAAGGTTCGCGAGGCCGCTGAGATTCTCGACATCACCCAGTATCTGGATCGTAAGCCCAAGGCTCTGTCCGGCGGTCAGCGTCAGCGTGTGGCCATCGGCCGCGCCATCGTCCGTAACCCCTCCGTGTTCCTGATGGACGAGCCCCTGTCCAACCTGGACGCCAAGCTGCGTAACCAGATGCGCGCTGAGATCATTAAGCTGCGTCAGCGCATCGACACCACCTTCATCTACGTTACCCACGACCAGACCGAGGCTATGACGCTGGGCGATCGTATCGTCATCATGCGTGACGGCTTCATCCAGCAGATCGGCACTCCCCAGCAGGTCTTCGATCATCCCGCCAACCTGTTCGTGGCAGGCTTCATCGGCACGCCCCAGATGAACTACTTCGACGGTCACCTGTCCATGGTGGACGGCAAGTATGTGGTCAGCGCCAACGGTGTCACCGTGGAGCTGAGCGAGGATAAGCAGGAGCGCCTGAAGGCCAACAACGTTGCTGAGCAGGATGTGATCCTGGGCGTCCGTCCCGACCACCTGATGCTGTGTGAGAACGGCATCAAGGCCAAGGTGGACGTCAGCGAGCTGATGGGCTCTTCCGTCCATCTGCACGTCAACGCCGCAGGCCGCGATGTGATCGTCATTGTTCCCACCAACGGTGAGGTCGCTTCCTTCCCCATGGGCACCGAGGTCAACCTGACCTTCGGCGGCAACGTGGCACACGTCTTCTCCAAGGAGACCGAGAAGAACCTGGAGTTCTGATTTACACAATAAAAAGACACCCGAAAGGGTGTCTTTTTTTGTGTAATCAGTTTTATTTAATACGAGGGGGTCATCCCCTCAGCGACCCGCTAAGAGCCGCCCTTCGGGCGGTTGCGCTCTCGCACGCCCGCCTGCGGGCGGGTGCCCCTCGCGCTCCCCCATGCAGACTTGAAGGCTCATCGTTCTTTTTACTACCTTCCTTGTCGCGTCCTACCGTACTGTTCACATTATACGAGAGAGCCGCAGGGCTCTCTCTTTTTTTGTCCACTTTTTCTCCCCGACTCCCTTCCCTCCCATCGTGCGACACATTTTACAGATTTGTTGTCAAATTTAACAATACTGCGACATTTCTTCGTAATCTGTACCGCAAAACTACCAAAAAAATGAGAGTGCCGCGTTGCAATTTGTATAGGATTTTGCTATAATCTTTGTCAGTAGTTTAACGTGCAAAACCGCACGAAGTTTTTCCCCACATGGGAAACGGAAAAGATTTTAGGAGGAAGATCCGAAATGAAAACCCTGTACGCATGTGTAGAATACGGTAAAGTTACCTTGAAGGAGAAGGAACTGCCCGCACCCGGCCCCGGTCAGCTGCTGCTGAAGGCCAACTACAGCACCATGAGCCCCGGTACCGAGCAGGCACTCATGGGCGAGCACATCGTCCCCCTGCCCACCAGCGTGGGTTACAGCATGTGCGCCACCGTCATTGAGGTGGGCCCCGAGGTGGAGGAGTTCGAGGTTGGCGACGTGGTGGTCACCACCGGTGAGCACGCCCAGTACCTCATTATGGATGCCCTCAACTGCACCCCCGCTCCCAAGAACGTGGATAAGGCACAGGCCGCTTTCTGGAACTTGGGTCACACCGGTCTCTACGCCGTCCGTCAGGCCGACATCAAGATGGGCGAGCCCTGCGTGGTGCAGGGTCAGGGCTTCGTGGGCGCTATGACCGCTCAGATGGCACGCCTCGCCGGCGCCTGCCCCGTCATCATCACCTGCCACCACGACAATAAGCTGGAGGCCAGCAAGGCTGTGGGCGGCATCGACTACGCCATCAACACCAAGACCGATCCCGAGGGTCTTGAGAAGCTCCTCGCCGAGCTGGATCTGGAGATCCCCGTGTTCTTCGAGGCCACCGGTCAGCGCAGCGCCCTGCTACAGGCTGCCAATCTGGTGGGCGAGCGCGGCCGCGTCATCATGATCTCTCAGGTTCACGGTCAGGATATGCCTCCCATTGACGATCCCCTCATGCAGAAGGGCGCCAGCCTCATTGGTACCTACGTCAACTCCCGTCCCTTCGCCCTGCGCCGCGCCGATCTGGAAATCACCGGTGTGTGGCCTCCCGTGCTGAACACCAAGCTGCGCCGCTTCAAGAGCCTTATGGCCAACACCGTGGACGAGGACATCCGTGTGTTCCTCAACATGCTGGCCTATGGCCGTCTCGACATCACGCCCCTCATCTCCCACCGCTTCCACTACACCCAGATGACCGAGGCCTACGAGATGGTGTGGAAGGGCGACCGCAGCCTCACCGCCGGTCTTATTTCTTGGGAGGACTAACTTTTCCTCACCGAATATAAGACAATTTCACCGAATCTGTCCTTTTTCGGTCTTTTTCAAAAAAGTTGAAATTGACAGCTTTTTCACAGCGTAGTATATTTACTCCATAGAAAAAGGACACGTGTCGATATTTAATCGGATATAACACACATAATTATACAAAGGAGATGTGACTATGAATTCTCACATTGTAAAGGCACTGCACACCGGCATCAGCGTGTCCGACATGGAGCGCTCCCTGAAGTGGTACAAGGATGTGCTGGGCTTCGGCGAGTGCTATAAGGACGACTACGTGCCCCCTCTGGGCGCCCGCATCTGCTTCATCCGCGGCTGCGGCGGCTATGAGATCGAGCTGTTCCAGTACGACGCGCCCAAGGCCATCCCCGCCGAGCGCACCACCCCCAACTCCGACCTGCAGACCATCGGCACCAAGCATCTGGCCATTCAGGTGAAGGATATGGCAGGCTTCAAGGAGAAGTATCTGGCTTACGGCGGCGACATTGCCCACGAGGTCACCATGTGCGGCGAGTCCGTCATGTTCATCCGTGATCCCGACGGCGTGCTGGTGGAGCTCATTCAGCCTCCCGTGTAATTTCCGCTGTCACGACACCTATAACCCCATAACCCCTGTCCCCTGCGGGACAAAACCCCAATGGTTTTTTCAGCATACGCTGTGAAACAATCTATTAAAGGAGAAATGAAAAATGAAGAAGATTCTTGCTCTGATTCTGGCTTTGGTCATGGTTCTCAGCCTGGTCGCTTGCGGCGAGAAGGCTCCCGCCGACGACGGCGCTGCCGATGATGGCGCTGCTGTTACTGAGGGCTTCGTGTGGAACGGTCAGAAGGAAGTTTGGTCCATCCTGCCCACCACCGCTGCTGAGGGTCTGATCTGGATCAATGACACCATGGGCTCCGTCATGGAGGCTCAGGGCTTCACCTACGTGAAGAAGGACGCTGAGGGTAACCCCGCCAACCAGGTGGCATTCGTTGAGGATGCGATCGCTGCCGGCAACGTGGGCGCTCTGATGATCGCCGCTATGAGCGTTGAGATGCTGCAGGATGTGGTGGAGCAGGCTACCGCCGCCGGTATCGCTGTCGCCATGCTGGGTGCTGAGCCCACCGATTACGAGATCGCCGGCTGCGTCTACACCGCTTATGAGATTACCGGTATGTACGCCGTTGAGGCCGCTGAGGACTGGGTCGCCAAGCGTGTTGCTGAGGGCGGCAATGTTCCCACCAACGCTGACGGCAAGTACGAGGTCTACTGCGACATCTACACCAACATCGTGGACGGCGTGTATC
>JAZQMH010000083.1:0-7983 GCA_045543255.1 Vescimonas sp. | reverse complement strand
ACTTATTACGGTGATAGGCGATGTCGGCGGCAAAGTAGGTATAGAAACCGTTGGCGCGGCGCAGCACGTCGTCCTTCAGCTCCAGCTTGGCGATAGCCTCGTCGGACTTGCCCGCCTTCTTGAGGTTCTCCGCCATGATGGCGCTGGTGTTGAGCCACAGGGCGCCGTCCTTCTCATAGGTATAGCCCTTTTCCGTCAGGGCTGCCACGGTATCGGCAACGTAGCCGCTGTCGTGGAGGGAGGACTCGAAGAACCACTCGTCATAGTGGATGCCGTAGCGCTCCAAGTCGGCCTTCATCTTGGGGATGTTATGGGAAAGGCCGAACTGGGCAAGAGCATCGTGGCGTGCCTGCTCGTCGGCGTTGACGAACTCCTCACCGTGGATGTCATAGAAAGCCTTGGCAAGCTGACGGATATCGTCGCCCTGATAGCCATCCTCGGGGAACTCCACGGCATCCTCGCCGTGGATGATCTGGAGATAGCGTGCCTCAAGGCTCTTGGCGAACTTCTCGATCTGATTGCCTGCGTCGTTGACGTAGAACTCGCGCCACACCTCAGCGCCGGACTTGGCAAGGACGGCAGCCAGCGTATCGCCCAGCACGCCGCCACGGGCGTTGCCCATGTGCATGGGGCCGGTGGGGTTGGCGGAGACGAACTCCACCATGTATTTCTGACCTGCCAGCATCTCGTTCTTGCCGTACTCGCTGCCTGCGCTCTCCACACAGGCCCCCGTGTCGCAGAACCACTTGCTGCCGAGGCGGAAGTTCAAAAAGCCGGGGCCGGCGATCTCCACGGAGGTGAAGTAGCTGCCCTCGAGAGCCATCTTCTCGGTGAGAATAGTGGCAACCTCGCGGGGATTGCACTTCATGGCCTTGGCGGCGGCGAGGCAGAAAGTGGTGGTATAGTCGCCGTTGGCGGTATCCTTGGGGATCTCCACAGCGGGCTTGACGGTCACGCCCTCGGGCAGCAGTCCCTCGGCGACGGCGGCTTCATAGGCTGCCCATGTCAGACTCAGCACCTGGGTCTTTGCATTCTGTATCATATTCATCGTTACTCTCTCCTTAGTATTGGTCGATATCCACGCCTTCCACGGCGGGCACTGTGTCGTTGAGGAACTGTCCTGCCAGCGTGGCGAAGTCGCCCGTAATATCGCTGGCATAGAGCTTATAAGCACCCTCGCGCTCTCCTGCAAGGGCATCGGCGGCGGTCAAGGTGCGCTTCAGCTCCCATGCGGCTTCTGCACCTGCGTTGATGAGCTCCACGCCCTCGCCCATGATCTTGCCCACCACCTCTGTCAAAAGGGGATAGTGGGTACAGCCCATAATGAGGGTATCTACCCCCGCCTCACGCAGGGGGGCTAAATACTCCTCGGCGATCTGCTCCACCACCGCGTCACCTACGCGGTAGCGTCCATTCTCCACCAAGGGCACAAACAGGGGGCAGGCCGCGCCAATGACCTCTACGGTTGGGTCGATAGCGGCAATGGTGCGCTCATACTGACCCGAGCGGACAGAGGCCGCCGTGGCGATAAGCCCCACCTTCTTGCTCTTGGTCATCTTCACGGCGCGGCGGCAGGCAGGCTCTACCACCCCCAAGATGGGCAAATCGCTCTCCGCCTTCAGCTGAGGCAATGCCGTGGTGGACACCGTACCGCAGGCCACCACCACCGCCTTAATGTCGAAGGAGCGGAGGAAACCCACATCCTGTCGGGCGTACTTCAAAAGAATTTCGGGGGAACGCCCGCCGTAGGGGACACGGGACGTGTCTCCAAAGTATATAATATTCTCAAAGGGTAAGATATTGCGGATCTCACGTACGGCGGTAAGGCCGCCGAGGCCGGAGTCGAATACACCGATGGGACGATCGTCCATACACGCCACTCCTTTACAAAGTCAATCAGTTTATTATACTCTATTCCCCGCCGCCATACAAGTCAAATTTTACCGCTATTACCCGTTTTTTTATGTAGCAATCTCGAAATCGGTGTGGTATAATCACCACAATACCGCATTTTTCTTCGTCACGGGAGGTGACCTTATGGAGTTAAGAATGACACAGAAGCAGTTTCGCCGTCTGCTGGACTTGGTCTATATCGGCAACTGGGTACTCAATTCCACACGCGGCAACGACCGCATTAAGGAATATGACGATGTGGAGAGCCTTGTGTTCGCCCACTGCTTAGGACAGGGCATGGCACCACTGACAGAGGTTTTCGAGGGCGAACTGATCCCCAGCCGCGCCTTCTCCGAGGGTGGCATCCATGAGGCCATCATGGCCTATGAGGATACCATTTTCTTCGAGATCTTGGCACAGGAGCTGGCTCTGCGGGACATGGATGACCCCGATGTGACTCCCGAAAACTACGCCGAGGTCATGGCGCGGATGGAAACGTATCTGGGCGAGTTCGAGCTGCACGGTACGGATAATATCACGGTGGAGCTTGAGGATTAACTGGCGCAAAATCATAATTAACAGGCCGCTTGCCTTGCAAGCGGCCTGTTTTTCTGCTACAATACTTTTATTATGATAATTTTATTGTAGGAGGAACGCTTATGAGCCGCGCTGATGAGATTTTCCGTCAAAATTGCCTCGATATTCTGAATCATGGTGTGTGGGATACCGATCAAAATGTCCGTCCCCGCTGGGAGGATGGCGCTCCCGCCCATACGGTGAAGAAGTTCGGCATCGTCAACCGCTATGATCTCCGCGAGGAGTTCCCCATTCTCACCTTGCGCCGCACGTATCTGAAAACGTGTATTGACGAGCTTTTGTGGATCTGGCAGCAGAAGTCCAACAATATCCACGATCTTCGCGGTCACATTTGGGACAGCTGGGCAGACGAGAGCGGCTCTATCGGCAAGGCCTACGGCTATCAGTTGGCGCAGAAGCACCTCTATGCCGAGGGCGAGTTCGATCAGGTGGATCGCGTGCTGTACGACTTGAAGCACAATCCCGCCTCCCGCCGCATTATGACCAACCTCTATAATTTCTCTGACCTCCACGAGATGGCGTTGTACCCCTGCGCTTATTCTATGACCTTCAACGTCTCGGGCAACACCCTCAACGCCATTTTGAACCAGCGCTCTCAGGATATGCTGGCCGCCAACAACTGGAACGTGGCACAGTACAGCGTCCTCGTCCACATGATGGCGCAGGTGTCGGGTTTGGAGGTGGGTGAACTGGTTCACGTCATCGCCGATGCCCACATCTATGACCGCCATGTGCCCATTGTGGAGAAGATGCTGGAGAAGGAGGGTAAGCCCGCACCTAAGTTCGTGATGGACAAGTCCGTTACCGACTTCTACGCCTTCACCCGCGACAGTTTCTCACTGGAGGGTTACGACCCCCATCCCTTCGAGGACAAGATCCCCGTAGCTGTGTAAGGAGAACCCTATGTTTGCTATTGTTTGTGTATCTGAAAACTGGGGCATCGGCAAAGACGGCAATCTGCTGTTCCACATTAAGGATGACCTGCGCCGCTTCCGTGAGCTGACGCTGGATAAGAGCGTGCTGATGGGCCGCAAGACGCTGGAGAGCCTCCCCGGTGGCAAGGGTCTGCCTCGCCGCCACAATGTGGTGCTGACCTCCAACCGCGACTTTACCGCCGAGAATGTAGAGGTGACCCACTTCCCCGTGGAGGCCGTGTTCGCCGCGGGGGAGGATGGCGCCATCATCGGCGGCGGTCAGATCTACGATATGTTCCTGCCCCTGTGTGACCGCGTGTATGTCACCAAGGTCTTTGCCTCTCCCAAGGCGGACACCTTCTTCCCCAACTTGGACGAAGACCCCCACTGGCAGGTGGAATGCGAAAGCGAGATTTTTGAAGAGGACGGCCTGCGGTGGCAGTATGTGGACTATGTTCCCCATGAAGAGGAAGAGGACGAGGAGATCGCCGCCCTCTTAAACTCCCGCCCCAGCGAGGAGACTATGGAGTTCTATCCCATGCCCGACCTCGGCAATTTCTCCTCTTTCCACGGTTTCTGATATGGCCACGCCCGATACCAATGTGCGCTATATTAAGGGCATCGGGGAGACCCGTGCCAAGGCGCTGGAAAAACTGGATATCCACACCCTTCGGGATCTGATTGCCTATTTCCCCCGCCGCTACGAGGATCGTCGCACTATCTACTCGATTGCGGAGCTGCCCGTAGGCGAGACCGCCTGTTGCCGCGCTATGATCGCCGACACACCTACCACCCAGCGCATCAGCGGCGGGCGCACGGTGGTGAAAGTCCGTGCCGTGGATGAAACGGGACGGCTGGACATCACCTTCTTTAACCAGGATTACCGCGCCCGCCAGCTCCATAAGGGCGAGAGCTACGTTTTCTGCGGCAAGGTGGAGGGCAACCTCCTGCGCCGTCAGATGACCAATCCCATTTTGGAACGAGAGGGCGAAAACGCCTTGACGGGCCGCATTGTGCCCATCTATCCCCTTACTGCGGGCATCAATCAACCCCTATTGCAAAAGGCAGTGCGGCAGGGCTTGGATGCCTGCCGCGATGTGCTGCCCGACATTCTCCCCGACGAGGTGCGGCAAGCACACAACCTGTGCTACAGCAGCTACGCCTACGAGCACATCCACTTCCCCACGGATTTTGAAACGCTGCAGCAGGCGCACCGCCGCTTGGCCTTTGAAGAGCTGTTCGTGCTGACCTGCGCCCTCCATCTTCTGCGTCAGCGGCGCACCGATGTGCAGGGGCCTCAGATGTCTGCCATCGACCTCGCCCCCTTCTTTGCCGCATTGCCCTTCACCCTTACCGATGACCAGCATAAGGCCATCGCCGACGTGGTGGGGGATATGCTCTCTGACCGCCCCATGAATCGCCTGTGTCAAGGCGATGTGGGCAGCGGCAAGACCATGGTGGCAGCCGCCTGCGCCTACTTTGCCGCCCAAAACGGCTGGCAATCGGCGCTGATGGCGCCGACAGAAGTGCTGGCGCGGCAGCATTATAAGACCCTCGCGCCCCTCTTTGAGCGCCTTGGCCTCACCTGCGCCCTCTTGACGGGCTCGACCCGCGCTGCCGAGCGAAAAAAGCTCCTCGCCGCACTGGAGGCGGGGGATATTCATCTGCTCCTTGGTACTCACGCTCTCTTGACGGAGGATGTGGTGTATCATAAGCTGGGTCTCGTCATCACCGACGAGCAGCACCGCTTCGGCGTCACCCAGCGGGCCGCACTGGGGCAAAAGGGCGAGCATCCCCACATGCTGGTGCTCTCCGCCACCCCCATTCCCCGCACGCTGGCACTCATTCTGTACGGTGACTTGGATGTGTCCATTATCCGTCAGCTGCCTCCGGGCCGCAAGGCAGTGGAAACCTTCCGCGTGAAGGAAAAGCTCCGCCCCCGCCTCAACGGCTTTATCCGCAAACAGGTGGAGGAAGGGCATCAGGTCTTTATCATCTGCCCTCTTGTGGGCGAGGAGGATATGCTCCCCGACGAGCGCAAGGCGGTGACGGCCTACACGAAGAAATTGCAAGCTGATGTGTTCCCCGACCTCCGCATTGCCGCACTTCACGGCAAGATGAAGCCAAAGGAGAAAGAAACGATCATGGCGGCCTTCGCCGCAGGGGAGACGGATATTCTCGTATCCACAACGGTGGTGGAGGTGGGCGTGGATGTGCCCAACGCCACGCTGATGGTGGTGGAAAACGCCGAGTTCTTCGGTCTAAGCCAGCTGCATCAGCTCCGTGGCCGCGTAGGACGCGGCAGTGCCCAATCCTACTGCGTGCTGATCTCCGATACCGATAACGCCGAAACATTGGAGCGGCTCAACGCCTTCAAGTCCACCAACGACGGCTTCGAGATCGCCGAGCAGGACTTGCGGCTCCGTGGCCCCGGCGACTTCTTCGGCGCGCGGCAGCACGGCTTGCCGGAGCTGAAACTAGCCGATCTCCAATGCGATGTTCGTGCCTTGGACGAGGCGCAGACGGCGGCGAAGGCATTGCTGAAAGCCGATCCCGAGCTGACCGATCCCCGCCACGAAGGTCTCTCTCAGCGCGTCCATAGTCTCTTTGCCACCACCGCCGAGGGATTAAATTAACGCAACAAAAAAGACGCCCTTGCGGGCGTCTTTTTTTCGCTTATTTCTTATAAGGTACGTGCCAGATGGTATTGGCGTAGTCGGCGATGGAGCGGTCTGCGGAGAAGATGCCGCTGCGGGCAATGTTCAGCAGGCTCATACGGTTCCACTTGTCGCGGTCACCGTAGGTCTCCACCATACGCTGCTCGGCTGCTGCATAAGAGGGCAGGTCAGCCAACAGCATGTACTCGTCCTGCATGACGAGACGACGCCACAGATCCTCGAAGCTCTCGCCGCCGAAGCCGTGCTTCAGAGCATCCACGGCGTTGCGGAGCATGGGATCGCGGTTATAGAACATCTGAGGATCGTAGTTGGGACGGAGATTTGCCACCTCGTCGGCATGGAGGCCGAAGAGGAACATATTCTCGTCGCCCAGCACCTCGTGCATCTCCACGTTGGCGCCGTCCAGCGTACCAACGGTCAGCGCGCCGTTCATCATGAACTTCATGTTACCGGTACGGCTGGCCTCCTTACGGGCGGTGGAGATCTGCTGGCTCACCTCACTGGCGGGCATCAGCATCTCAGCCATAGACACGCGGTAGTTCTCCAGGAACACCACCTGCAGGCGATCCTTGCAGACGGGATCGTTGTTGATCTGCTCGGCAAGGGCGTTGATGAGGCGGATGATACGCTTGGCAACGGCATAGCCGGGAGCGGCCTTGGCGCCGAAGAGGAAGGTATGGGGACGGAAGTCCATATTGGGGTTATCGCGCAGCTGCTGATACAGCAGGATGATGTGCAGGGCGTTGAGAAGCTGGCGCTTATATTCGTGGAGGCGCTTGACCTGCACGTCGAAGATACCGTCGGTGTTCAGCACCACGCCCTGCTGACGCTTGGCCCAGCGGGCGAAGGCTTCCTTATTGGCCTGCTTGATCTCGCCGATACGCTTGAGTACGGCGGCATCGTCGGCATAGTTCTCCAAGCCCTTCATCAAAGAAGCGTCGGTGAGATAGCCCTCGCCCACGGTCTCCTTCAGCAGGGCATCAAGAGGAGCGTTGATCTGGCTGAGCCAGCGGCGATGGTCCACGCCATTGGTGACGTTCTTGAACTTATCGGGCTCCATGGCGCACTGATTGCGGAACACGTCGTTGCGGAGAATATCGCTGTGGAGGGCGCTGACGCCGTTGACAGCCATACCGCCGGCAATGCAGAGGTTGGCCATGTGGACGCCGCCGTCCCAGATGACCGCCATCTTGGCGATCTTGGCAAGGTCGTTGTTGTAATAGGCCTCGATACGCTCCTGATAGCGGCGGGCGATCTCGGTAAGGATCTGCCACACGCGGGGCAGGAGATCCTCCATCAACTGCTGGGGCCAGCACTCCAGTGCCTCAGCCAGCACGGTGTGGTTGGTATAGGCCACGGAGTTGGTGGTGATATGCCATGCCTCGTCCCAGCTAAGACCGGCGTCGTCGATGAGGATGCGCATCAGCTCGGGCACCACCAGCGCAGGGTGGGTATCGTTGATCTGAATGACATTCTTCTCGTGGAAGTTCTTCAGCGTACCATACACCTGAATGTGGCGGCGGGTGATGGACTGCACGGTGGCAGAGACGAAGAAGTACTGCTGCTTGAGGCGCAGAGACTTACCCTCATAGTGGTTATCCTCGGGATAGAGCACCTTGGAGATCACGTCTGCCATGGCGCGCTCCTCGCCGGAGCGGAGGTACTGGCCCTGAGAGAAGAGGGTCATGTCGATGGGCTTGGGGGACTTGGCATCCCACAGGCGCAGCGTGTTCACATGGTCGGTGCCGAAACCGGCCACTTCCATGTCGCAGGGCACTGCCAGCACGCGGGTATAGTCCTCATGGACCACCATCAGGTGACCGTTGTCCCAACGGGTGCGGACCTTACCGCCGAAATGGATCTCCTCGGCTTCCTGAGGCTTGGGCAGCAGCCAAGCGTCG
>JAZQMH010000082.1:0-2784 GCA_045543255.1 Vescimonas sp. | reverse complement strand
TTTCCACCACAGAAAGACGAGAGGACACGACACATGGACTACCGCAGTACGAGAAACGAAAATCTTCGAGCCACGGCAGCAGAGGCCATCCTGCAGGGACTGGCCCCCGACGGAGGCTTATATAGTATGGATAGCCTTAGTGGGCTGAATTTTGACTGGCGCAGCGTATTGGATTGCGACACGTTGACCACCGCCCGTGAGGTGCTGACGGCGCTGCTGCCCGACTTCTCCCGTGAGGAGATGGAGGCACTGCTCCACGATGCCTACGACGGCAAGTTTGAAACAGACGAGCTTACCCCCACCGTAGAGGTGGGCGAGGACGCCGTGCTGGAGCTGTTCCGTGGCCCTACCTCTGCCTTTAAGGATGTGGCCCTCCGCATGCTGCCCCAGCTCATGCGCCGCGCCCGCGAGAAGTGCGGCGTGGAGGATCAGATCATGATCTTGACCGCCACCAGCGGCGACACGGGCAAGGCCGCCATGGAGGGCTTCCGGGATGTACCCGGCACGGGCATCATCGTCTTTTATCCCCACGGCGGTGTCAGCGCCGTGCAGCAGGCACAGATGGCGACCCAAGAGGGCTATAATGTCTATGTCTGCGCCGTGGAGGGCAACTTCGACGATGCTCAGACGGGTGTGAAGAACATCTTCGCCGCCGTGGAGGAGCAGAACCTCTTGGCAAACAGCGGCGTGAGATTGTCCTCTGCCAACTCTATTAATATTGGTCGTCTCGCCCCGCAGGTGGTCTACTATTTCCGCGCCTACGCCGCCTTGGTGAAGAGTGGCAAGATCGCCGTGGGCGATAAGGTGGACTTCGCCGTGCCCACGGGCAACTTCGGCGATATTTTGGCGGGCTTCTTCGCCCGTGAGATGGGGCTGCCTGTAGGCCGCCTTATCTGTGCCTCCAACGCCAACAATGTGCTGACAGACTTCCTCGCCACAGGCCGCTACGACCGCAACCGCCCCTTCTATAAGACGGTGTCCCCCTCTATGGACATTTTGGTGTCCAGCAACTTGGAGCGCTTGCTGTTCTTACTGAGCGGCGATGGCGACTTGGTTGCCAAGCTGATGGCTGAGCTGAAAGAAACGGGCGCTTATGAAGTACCCGCAGCGCTGAAGGAGAAGATCGCTGCCATCTTCTGGGGCGGCTGCTGCGATGATGAAAAGACCGCTGAGGCCATCGGCAAAATCTACGCTGACCACGGCTATCTCGCCGATACCCATACGGCGGTGGCTTGGCACGTGGCGCAGGAATATAAGGCCGCCTGCCCCGACCACAATCCCGTGGTCATCCTCTCCACCGCCTCCCCCTACAAGTTCCCCGTCGCCGTATGGGAGGGCTTGGGCAAGGCGGCGCAGGAGGACGAGTTCGCCGTTATGGACAACCTGTGCCGCGCTACGGGCGTACCCATCCCCAAGAATCTGCAGGGCTTGCAGGAGAAGGAAGTGCGCCACCGCGATGTGATTAAGAAGGAGGACATGCTTGCCTATGTCCTCGGTAAAGTAAAGGAGGACGCATGGAAAAAGTAACCGTTCGTGTGCCCGCCACCACCGCCAACTTGGCGGCTGGTTTTGATGTGCTGGGCTGCGCCCTCAGCTTATATAATAAGCTGAGCTTCGCCCCTGCGGAAAAATTGAGCTTTTCGGGCTGCCCCGAGGAGTTTTGGAACGAGGACAATTTGGCCTATGTAGCCTTCGCCGCCGTGTGGAAGCAGTTGGGCAAGGCTGTACCCCCTGTCCATATCCACATTGAGGCCGATGTCCCCGTCTGCCGTGGTCTCGGCTCTTCCGCCGCCTTGATCGCAGGCGGCGCCATGGCTGCCAATTTGATGGCAGGGTCTCCCTTCAGCCGCGAAAAAGTGCTGGAGATCACCACCGTCATTGAAGGACACCCCGATAACCTCGCCCCTGCATTGTTGGGCGGCTTGACCGCCTCCATGATGGACGGCGAGAAGGTCTATTCCGTCAGCTATCAGCCCCATGCCCAGCTGCGGTTCGTGGCCCTGTCCCCCAATTTCGAGCTCTCCACCCATGAGGCACGCTCCGTGCTGCCCAAGTCCGTCCCCTATGGCGACGCTGTCCGCAACGGCGGCTACTTGGCGGTGCTGCTCCGCGCCTTGGAGCAGGGCGATGAAGAGCTGATCGCCGCCGCCCTCCGGGACCACCTCCACCAGCCCTACCGCCGCAAGCTGATCCACGAGTATGACGCGGTGGAGAAGTTGGCCAACAAAAATGGCTGCTATGCCGTCTGCGTCAGCGGTGCCGGCCCCACCATTTTGTGCATTACCCGTGACCCTGCGTTCTCTGAAAAAATGCGGGCCGATGTGGAGGCGCTGCACCACGGCTGGCAGGTGCGGGATCTGACCGTGGACTATCAGGGCGTCATCAAGCTGTACGAATAACGGGCAACACAATTGCCCAAAAACAGGCAACGTGATACGATGAAAAGAACCACCCTTCCAAAAGGGTGGTTCTTTCCTTACTTCTTCACATATTCCTGTGGGTCGATGAGTGTGCCGTCCTTGGACACGGCGAAGTGGAGATGGGGGCCCATGTCGGATTCTGCGGCGGCAGTACCCACATAGCCGATAATGTCCCCTGCATAGACCTGCTGCCCTTCACTGATGGGCGGGTCGCTGCGGAGGGAGCTATAGTAGGTGACGTAGCCGCCGCTGTGGGCGCTGGGGACGGTGGTGCCCATCAGCTCATCCTTCGTGACGGACTGAATGGTACCTCCTGCCGCCGTTTTCACCGCATCCCCGTCGGAGGCTTGAATATCCAGCCCCT
>JAZQMH010000081.1:0-9592 GCA_045543255.1 Vescimonas sp. | reverse complement strand
CGGGTGTGGGGACCCTGACCCCCATCGACAGCGCCACCGTTTCCGAGACAAACCGCATCCGCCAGCTCTACGCCCTGCGCTCCACCGTGGGGCAGCCTAAGGCGGAGGTAGCCGCCGCACGCTGCCGCGATATTAACGAGGATGTGACCGTCTACCCTATCGTGGGCACGTACGATGCCCAGCACCGCGAGGATTTCTTCACGGCGCAATACGACTACATCGTGGACTGCATCGACCTTGTCAGCTGCAAGTTGGACTTAATTGAGCAGGCGAAGGCGCGGAGCATCCCCATTCTCACCGCCCTCGGCACGGGGAACAAGCGGGATGCAAGCCAGTTCACCGTGACGGACATTGCCAAGACTTACGGCTGCCCCCTTGCCCGCGTCATGCGCAAGGAACTGCGGCAGCGGGACATCCACCACTTGAAGGTGGTCTTTAGCCCCGAAGAGCCCGCCGAAACGGTACAGACGGAAGCGCCGCCACCGGGCAGGCGCAGCGTACCGGGCAGCCTATCGTGGGTGCCTGCCGCCGCAGGGCTTTTGATGGCACAGACGGTGGTGGAGGACTTACTTGCCGAAGGAGGGGACGAGACATGATTCTATTGGGTTCTGCCGTTAACGGCATCGCCATCGTCATCGGTGGCCTCATCGGTATGTTTGCAGGAAAGCTGCTGCCCGAGCGCATCCGCACGGCGCTGGTGCCCACCATGTCGCTGGTGACCATCGGCATCGCCGTACCGGGGATGATGAAAACGGAAAACCTCCTTATTCCCATCCTCTCCATGGTCATCGGCACCTTTATCGGCGAGCTCATCGACATTGACGGTGGGCTGCAAAAGCTCAGCAATGCGCTCCAGAGTAAATTTAAGGGCAGCTCTGTTGCCGAGGGCTTTTTTACCTGCTCGCTGGTGTTCGCCGTAGGCGCCGTGGCGGTGATGGGAGCGCTGGACAGCGGCTTGAAGGGGGATCACAACCTCCTCTATGCCAAGGCGCTGATGGACGGCACGGCGGCCATCGCCTTCGCCGCCGCGCTGGGCTTGGGCGTGGTGTTCTCCTCCGTCACCGTGTTTGTGGTGGAGGGCGGCATCGCCTTGCTGGCGGGACTGGTGGCGGATCTTCTCTCCACCGCCGTCATTAATGAGATCTCCTTCGTGGGGTCGCTGCTGATCGTGGGCATCTCCCTCAACATGATGGGGGCGACGAAGCTGCGAATTTTGAACATGGTACCGGCGTTGGTACTGCCTATACTCTTTTGTCAATTTATGTAAGGAGGCTGCCTTATGACATACGGATTTATCGGAACGGGCAATATGGGCGGGGCTTTGGCCCGCGCCGCCGCCAAGGTGGTGGAGGATCGCCGCGCCCTGTGGCTCAGTAACCGCACCCCCGCCAAGGCCGAGGCACTGGCTGACGAGCTGGGGGCAACGGTGGCAACCAACGAGGAAATTGCCCGTGAATGTGACTATATCCTCTTGGGGGTAAAGCCCCAGCTTATGGGGGAGACCCTCGCCTCCCTCGCGCCCCTGCTGAAAGAGCGCACCACCCCCTTCTGCCTCATTTCCATGGCGGCGGGGCTTACCGTAGCGCGGCTGCAGGAAATGGCGGGGGGCGACTATCCCGTGATTCGCATTTTGCCCAACACCGCCGTGGCGGTGGGCGAGGGCGTGACGCTGTGGTGCTGCAGTGGGAATGTCACGGCGGCACAGAAGGCGGGGTACATGACCCTCTTCTCCGCGGCGGGGCTGCTGGATGAGATTCCCGAGGGGCTCATTGACGCGGCCTGCGCGGTGGCGGGCTGCGGCGGGGCATTTGCCTGCCTGTTTATGGAGGCTCTTGCCGACGGCGGCGTGCTGTGCGGTCTGCCCCGTGACAAGGCTTTGAAATATGCCGCCCAGATGCTCCGTGGCACGGCGGCGCTGGCGCTGGAGACGGGAGAGCATCCCGCCAAGATGAAGGATGCCATCTGCTCCCCCGGCGGCTCTACCATTGCAGGTGTCCGCGCCTTGGAGGAGCACGGTTTCCGTGGCGCGACACAGGAGGCGGTCATCGCCGCGTATCGCCGCACGGTGGAACTGGGAAAGTGAGGGCTTAGGAATGGAACTGAATGAAAAAGTACTGTCCTCGGAGCGTTTGTTCCAAGGTGTGATTTTAGGTCTGCGCCGTGATACGGTGCAGCTTCCCAACGGTAAGACCGCCTTCCGCGAGGTGGCGGAGCATCCCGGCGGCGTGGCTATCGTGGCGCTGACGGAGGATGGTCAGGTCATGCTGGTGCGCCAGTACCGCTATCCCTTCGGACGGAAGATGCTGGAAATTCCCGCAGGCAAGCGGGAGGTGGGCGAGCCCCCCTTCGTGACGGCACAGCGGGAGCTGATGGAAGAGGTAGGCGCTGAGGCGGAGAAGTGGTACGATTTGGGCACCATGCTCCCCTCCCCCGGCTGCTACAATGAGGTGGTGTATATCTACATGGCGGAGGGGCTGCGCTTTTCCGCACCCTGCCCCGATGAGGACGAGTTCCTCGCCATTGAGAAGATGCCCCTCGTCGACTTGGTGGAGCTGTGCCTCAAGGGCGAGGTAGCCGACGCCAAGACGGTGGTGGGCGCGCTGAAAGCCCATGCCTTCCTTACCGCAGGGAAAAAACCTTGCGCTTTGGACGCGGACGGTGTATGATAGGGGAAAGTCAATAGGAGGACGAAGTATGAGTAATTTGAATAAACGCCAGTGGCTGCAGCTGATTTTGCTGGCTATTGCCATCATCTCTTGGGTGCTGAGCAAGGCCAATATTCTCCATGTGCCCGGCCTGACGGGTCTCACCCTGGGCATCACCCTTGGTATGGTGGGTGTCAGCTTTATCGCACAGAAGGAAAAGACGAAGAAAATCGTGGGCGTGCTGGTGCTGGCCTTCGGTCTTTTGAACATCATTACCGCCTTCCTGGAAATCAGTGGCATGATTTAAGGAACTACATAAAATTTTCTTGCTCTCTGTTGCCCCTTTCGGGGCAACACATGCTGCGCTTGTGTTTTTATTTAATGGCGAGAGGGGCATACCCTCAGCTCCGCGCTAAGAGCCGCCCTTCGGGCGGTTGCGCTCTCGCACAGCGCCTGCGGGCGCTAGCCCTCTCGCGCTCTCCCCATGCAAGGTTGAAAGCTTTCTGCACAAAAAGCGCAGCTGCTTATAATATTTTCTTGCTGTGTGTTGCCCAAACAAGGGCAACACACAGTCTTTTTTTGCCTCTTTGTAAAAGGAGGTTTTTTCTTATGTCTCGATTTGATGGTGTATGTGCCTGCTGCGACCAGTGCGGCGGCGAAATCTACTGCGGGGAGGAGTATTACCGCATCAATGGGGAGAATGTCTGCGAGGACTGCTTTGTAGACTATGCCCGCATCCTGCTGCGTCCCTTCCTGCTGGGAGGTGAAGGGTAAATGGAGGAGAATTGGAACGCCCTTTTGCAGCAGGCGGTACGCGCCCTGAGCCAAGCCTGTGAGGGGGTGGCTGAGGCCATCTCCCACGGCGAGGCGGGTGTGAAGGATATCCGCGAGCTGACGGCGGCACTGAAAGAGCTGAATGCCCTCCACCGCAGTCTTGGAGACGAGGGCGGCGAAGGGGAGGAATCGGCAACGGTTGAGGTGTCCTTCGACGGTGACGGCGAGGGATGGAGCAGGTGAAAAAGCACCCGAAAGGGTGCTTTTTTTAATAGGCTCTCCCTTTGGGGGAGGCTTATTGTGTCTTCTTTTCAAGGTCGTCAATGCGATGGTTTGCCACTTTCATGCGCTCTTCTAAGACAGCTTCCTGTTCTTCGAGGCGATAGGTGCGCTCCATGATGTGGTTATGGACTTCCACCTTCTTCTCCAATTGCTCCAAACGGTAGGCGATAAGGGCGATGCTGCGGCGGTGGGCGAGAAAGGCGCCGCCCAGTGTGCCCACCAGCGCCAACGCCGCCACGGCGATGTCGCTCCAAAGTTCCATGTGTCCTCCCCCCTTTCTCGGTGAATTTCCCTCTCACCAACAGGAAGAAAACAGGGGATTGTTGCACACGTTTGGGCAACAACAAGAAAAAACCCCTCCCAAATGGGAGGGATTTCTCAATTCAATTATTCATCCGTCAGATTATCGAAGTAGCCCTGAATGTAGATGATGGGCGTACCCTTATCACCGCTGCCGCTGGTGAGGTCGCACAGAGAACCCAGCAGGTCGGTAATGCGGCGGGGGGTGGTGCCCATGGCGGCCATATTGCCCACCAAAGAGCCCTGCTGCTTGTTGCGGATCTTGTCGGCAACAGCCTGCTGCAGAGCCTCGCCCTCCAGTGCGCCGAACTCGGCGTCAGCCAGATTCTTCAGCTTCAGCTCGTTGGGCGTGCCCTCGAGACCTGCGGTGTAGCCGGGGGCGCAGACGGGGTCAGCAAACTCCCAAATCATGCCCACGGGATCTTTGAAGCAGCCGTCGCCATAGATCATGGCCTCGATCTGCTTGCCGGTGGCCTCGCTCATGACCTTGCCCAGTGCCTCGGCAACGGCCATGGAATCACGGGGGAAGAGCTTCACACGGTCATCGTCGGCCTTATTGCTGCCCAGCAGACCGTACTCAGCGTTGTAGCCGCTGCCGTCCACGCTCTCGGTCAGCAAATCGTCAAGACCCAGCACCGTCTTGGCACCGGCCTTCTCCAGCAGCATCTTGCTGCGGAAACGGTTGTGGATGTCGCAGGCGATGACGGTATCGGTATACTTGAGAATATCCTGCACGCGGTTGGAGAGGATGATCTCCGCCTCAGCGCCGGCGGCCTCAATGATCTCCTGATAGAAGGAGATGTAGTCAACACCCGTGAAGGTGTGGCGCACCTCGCCGAACTTGGCGCGGAACTCCGCGGCGGTGAGGGTGTCGGTCCAGGGATTGACACCGGCGGCCTCCACCTGCTCCAAGGTCAGGAAGGCGTTGCCCATCTCATCGGAGGGATAGGACAGCATGACAACCACCTTTTTGCAGCCCATAGCAATGCCGCGCAAGGGGATGGAGAAACGGTTGCGGCTGGTGATGGGGAAGGTCAAGCCCACCGTCTCACCGCCGGTACGGCGCTTCACATCGGCGGCGATCTGCTGAACAGTGGCATAGTTGCCCTGGCAGCGTGCCACCACAGACTCGGTCACTGCCACCACGTCCTTGTCGCGGGGTGCGATGCCGTTGTCCTTCAGTGCGTTCAGTACAGTTTCAGCGGTCATGGCGACAACATCGTCACCTGCGCGGAAGATGGGAGCGCGAACACCGCGCACCACAGTACCAATGGTTCTCATTGCTGTATCATCCTTTCAGTATCGTAAAATAGGAATTAAGCATTTTTTGACAGTTCATTATAACAAACCATGATTCATTAGTAAAGAGGGTTTTTAATATTTTTGGTATTACCAATTCTTATGGCAATTTTGGCTGGATTTAACGGACATAGCTTTGCGCCAAACACAAAAAATATCCCCGTCATCGATGACAAGAACAAAAAGGGGTGATCTTTTTGTATGAACGAGGCAAATTTCGATTGTTGGCGTTTTTGGGGGCGGTGCTTATGTCCCTCTCCCTCATTGTCCCCGCCCAAGCGTCACAGGCGCGGACGGTGATCCCCTTAGGCAAAGCCGTGGGCATTAAGCTCTTTGCCGACGGGGCACTGGTGGTGGCGGTGGAGGACAGCGATGTGCTGCAAAAAGGCGACCTCCTCTTAAAATTAGGCGGCGAGGCGGTCAGCTCCATTGAGGAAGTCCAGTCCCTCCTCCGCGCAAGCGGCGGCGCGGTCATGACTATGGAAGTCCAGCGCGGGGAGCGCATTCTCTCTCTCGCCGACGCGCCGCGACAGGGGGCAGACGGCGTGTGGCGCTTGGGCGTGTGGATCCGCGACTCCATGGCAGGTGTGGGCACCGTGACCTACTATGACCCCGCCACCAACACCTACGGCGCACTGGGTCACGGCATCACCGATGTGGATACAGCACAGCTTATGACGCTGCAGAAGGGCTCTATTATGCCCACCTCTGTCAAGGCGGTGAAGAAGGGGGCGGCAGGCGAGCCGGGGGAACTAAAGGGGGATTTCTCCGTGCAGCGTGACATCGGCACCATGGGCATCAACAGCAGCAGCGGCATTTTCGGCACGGTGACGGAGGAAGCCTTCTTTCTCGGTACGCCCATGGCGGTGGCGGCACCCCATGAGGTGCGCTGCGGCGAGGCCACCATTCTCTCCACCGTTTCGGGGGACGAGACGCGGGAATACGCGATAGAGATCAAAAAGGTCTATGAAAACGGCAAAGAGGGACGGGATATGCTCTTGCAGGTGAAGGACGAAGCACTACTTTCCAAGACGGGCGGCATTGTGCAGGGCATGTCGGGCAGTCCTATTTTGCAGGACGGGCGCATCGTGGGGGCAGTGACCCACGTGCTCGTCAACGACCCCACCAGCGGGTACGGGATATTCATTGAAAACATGCTGAATGCAGCATCTTAACCAACAAAATCGCCCCAATTCACTATGGGGTGATTGACAAAACAACGTTTCCTCTACACGACAGCATAATCCCAAACCAAATGACTTACGAAGCAAAGCGTGGGCGATTGCCCACGCTTTTTACTGTACAAAAACATTTTTCTCTGATATGATGTTCATACAATGCTGATACAGAAGGTGATTTTGTGACAGTCCAAAATAAAACCTCAATCTGGGATGATGGAAAGAACCAGCTTTGGATTTTTCCTGTCGAAGAAAGCTCACAGTATCATTATGTAAATGGTATCCCTTGTATTACCTTTGATATTTCATATGAGAATTCGCACTTCAAAGGATTTGACCGTTTCACGCTGTTCGATAAGTGGTATGCTGACTTTCTTAATGGCCTTCACGATGCGGTGCAATTCTCTGACGGATACCTTCGCCTTAATGACGTAGGTGCTGATACGGATGGATATATTGACTTTGCAGTTAACCCTAGAGGCGTTACAGTCTCAGGGCAGTTAGGCGCGTCCTATTCTGATTTCCGTCTGAACTTTTCGTTTCAAGCAGATCAAACCATGTTGCAGTTGCTTGAAAGTTGCCTTTCTATTTAATTTGTGGACATCATCGCATCACCCACGTGCTCGTCAACGACCCCACCAGCGGGTACGGGATATTCATTGAGAAGATGTTAGCAGCGGGGTAAGGTTTGATTTAATAAAACTTTTGCGAAAGCACAAGACAGGGGGATTTCCCCCTGTCTTTTTTCTTCTGTTCATGGTATAATCATCGAAAATGCAGTATGGATCGGCAGGCGTGGCGCCTTGTTTATTGCCGAGCCCGCCTCTTGGCTGGGTGCCATGCTGTGCGTCTTTCTCCCCTATTTTTATTATCGGAAACAATATTTGGGACAGCGTCCCTAAAGGCGCGCCCAATATCACATTGAGAGGTACATGCCATGTCTCGCTTTTTAAAGGGAATCATTGTGGGGCTCGGGGGCGTTGCCCCGGGGCTTAGCGGCAGCGTGCTGCTCATTATCTTCGGCCTCTATCAAAAGACCCTCGATGCCCTCGGTTCGCTGTTTGCCCGCTTTAAAAAGAACGTCACCTTCCTGCTGCCGCTGGTGGCGGGTATGTTCTTGGGCGTCCTCCTCTTCAGTAAGCTCATTGATTTCCTCTTGGGTAACTACGAGATGCCCACCCGTTTTTGCTTCCTCGGCCTCATTCTCGGCACGCTGCCTATGGTGTGGCGTGAGGTGCGAAAAGAGGGCTTCAAGCCCGTCTATTACGCCGTCATCGTCGTGGCGGCGGGGCTGGGCTTTTGGTTCTTCACCGTGAATCCCAACGCCTTTCCCCAAGTGACCGACCCCACCCTTTTGCAGTCGGTACTGCTGGGGGTGGCGGTGGCGGCGACGGCCATCATCCCCGGTGTTGACCCTGCCGTGTTCCTCTCCACCTTGGGCTTTTACGAGATGTATGTGGGGGCGCTGGCCAACTTGGAGTGGGGCATCCTTCTGCCTATGGTGGTGGGATTGGCTATCGGGGCGGTAGCCATCTCCTTCGGCATGAGCCTTCTTTTCAAGCGGTGGTATACCGCCACCTTTTCCGTGATTTTCGGCATTTTCCTGTCCATGATTCCCAATATGCTCAGCGATAACTGCGTGCTGGGCTGGAACGGTGTGTCGGTGCTGTCCCTTGCGCTGGTGGTGGTAGGCTTCGGCGTGTCCTTCTTCTTGGGGGACTTGGAGAAAAATCTGAAGCGATTGGGGTGGAAGAAATGACACAGCAGGAACTGCAAAGAACCATCGCGCGGATAGAGAAGATGGAATGGTGCTTCGACACGGTAGTGGCGGCCTTCCGTAAAGACGAGGCGGCAGCCAAGGCAAGCCCCGTGTGCCGCGCCTTGCTGGCGGCGCTGCTGCGGTATTATGAAGGGGCACAATGGCTCTCGGATTACGCCGCCGACGAGGCGGGGCTGCTGCCCCCTACCCTCAAGCGGGGCGTCCTGTCCGAGGACGGGGTGTACAACTTCCTTACGGAATGGGAAACATGATAGTAAAGGGGAGAGCTTCTCTCCCCCCTTTATTTTTATCGTTCCCTATGGTATACTATCCCCAATTCAAACACAAAGGAGACACCTATGGCTTGGTATGACGAGGCAGTATTCTATCACATCTACCCCTTGGGCATGACGGGTGCCCCCAAACAGAACGACTACAGCGAGTCCGTAGAGCGCTTAAATCTCCTCCTGCCGTGGCTGGGACACATTAAGGCCATCGGCTGCAACGCCCTCTACATCGGCCCTCTCTTTGAGTCCGTGGGCCACGGCTACGAGACCACCGACTATAAAAAGCTGGACAGCCGCCTCGGCACCAACGAGACGCTGAAGCACTTCGTCCAGCAGTGCCACCACAAGGGGCTGAAGGTCATTTTCGACGGCGTCTTTAACCACACAGGCCGCGATTTCTTCGCCTTCCGCGACTTGAAGGAGAAGCGGGAGAACTCCCCCTACCGCGACTGGTACTGCAATGTGAACTTTTGGGGCAACAACAGCTTCAACGACGGCTTTTCCTACGAAAACTGGGGGGGCTACGACCTGCTGGTGAAGCTGAATCAGCGTAATCCTGCCGTCCGCGACTACATCTGCGATGTGATTCGCTACTGGGTGCAGGAGTTCGATGTGGACGGCATCCGTCTCGATGCCGCCGATGTGCTGGACTTCGACTTTATGAAGGCCCTGCGCCGTACCGCTAACGAGGTAAAGGCCGATTTTTGGCTCATGGGCGAGGTCATCCACGGGGATTACGCCCGCTGGGCCAACACCGACACCCTCCACTCCGTCACCAACTACCATCTCCATAAGGCCCTCTACTCGGGCTACAACGACCACAATTTCTTCGAAATCGCCCACACGGTGAAGCGGCTCAACGACATGGGCTGCAAGAAGCTCTACACCTTCGTGGACAACCACGATGTGGAGCGCATCGCTTCGAAGCTCCGTGACCACCGTGATTTCCTCGGCGTCCACATTCTTCTCTACACCCTCCAAGGTATCCCGTCCATCTACTATGGCTCGGAGTTCGGCATCGCAGGGAAGAAGGGTCACGGCGCAGAGGCCGACGCGCCCCTCCGTCCC
>JAZQMH010000080.1:0-11808 GCA_045543255.1 Vescimonas sp. | reverse complement strand
CATAGACATGAAGTAAAACCAATTGCGGAGGTCGGGGACTATGAATGAAACCACTTGCATTTATCAAGATATGGCGGCGCGGACAGGGAACAGCATTTATATCGGCGTGGTCGGGCCTGTAAGAACAGGGAAGTCCACCTTTATCAAGCGCTTTATGGAGACGCAGGTGCTCCCGCGAATCGACAACGCCTATCGCCGTGATCGGGCACGGGATGAACTGCCACAGAGCGGCTCAGGACGCACCATTATGACCGCAGAGCCGAAATTCGTGCCGGAAGAGGCGGTAGAACTGCGGATGGAAGATGGCACGGGTTTCTCCGTGCGGCTCATTGACTGCGTTGGCTATATGGTGCCGGGGGCAGTGGGACAATTTGAGGATTTGGCACCTCGCATGGTGATGACACCGTGGTTCGACCAACCCATTCCCATGACGGAGGCAGCGGAGATCGGCACAAAGAAGGTCATTACCGACCATTCTACCGTGGGGATCGTTGTGACCACCGACGGCACGGTAACAGATTTGCCTCGTGAGGACTATGAAGAGGCGGAGGAACGGGTAATTCGGGAATTACAGGCCATCGGAAAACCCTTTGTGGTGATCGTCAACTCCGCTGAGCCCGAGAGCGAGTATGCCCGCACGCTGGCGCAGGAGATGAGCAGGCGATACGAGGTGAAATGTCTGCCTGTCAACTGCCTTACCATGACAGATGCGGAAATGACGGCACTGCTGCAAGGGTTACTCTACGAATTCCCGTTGCAGGAGCTGGATCTCTATCTCCCCAGTTGGGTGGAGGCACTGAGTGCCGATCATCCCATTAAGAACACACTCTATGAGACGATCGCCGCAGAAACACAGAACTTATATCACATCCGCGAACTGGACAGCGCTTTGAAAGCCATGCGTTGCTGCGAGTCTATCTCGGGGGCGGCAGTACGGAATATTGATCTCGGTGTTGGCGTGGCTGAGGCAGAAATTCAGCTGCCACGGGAGCTGTTCTATTCCACACTCTCGGCGCAGTCTGGGTTAAATGTCACCGATGATGGAGATTTGATGGAACTGCTGACGGAGTTGAGCCAAGTTAAGAGCGAGTACGACAAGGTATCGCAGGCCATTACTGATGCCCGTGAGTTGGGGTACGGTATTGTGATGCCCAGCGTGGAGGAGTTGAATCTGGAAGATCCCGAGATCGTCAAGCAGGGAGGACGGTATGGTGTGCGGATGAAGGCCAGCGCGCCGTCCATCCACATGATTCGCGCCGATATTGAAACCACCGTTTCTCCTATTGTGGGCAACGAGAAACAGTCGGAGGACATGGTGAATTATCTTCTTCAGGAGTTTGAAGGGGATACCAGCAAGATTTGGCAGTCCAACATCTTCGGGCGCAGCTTTCACGAGATCGTAGGGGAGGACTTGCAGGCAAAGCTGAAGCGGATGCCCATGGATGCACAAGGTAAGCTGCGGCAGGCGTTGGAGCGGATCATCAACGAGGGTGGGGGAGGCCTTATCTGCATCATTCTTTGATGGGAAACGACTTGCAAAACAGGCGGCGGCATGGTAGGATAGACAAAAGAGAAAGTGAAAGGGAGGATGGACTATGCTGCTGGCCATCGACATTGGTAACTCCAACATTTCCGTGGGGCTGTTTAACAGCGAGAAAACGCTGCAATTCCTTGCCTCCATTGATACGGACAGCCGCAAGACGGCGGATCAGATCAGTATTGATTTGATGAATCTCTTTAGCCTGTACGGATTCTCTATTTCTGATGTGTCCGGCGCGATTTTTTCCAGTGTCGTGCCCTCCATGAATTTCATGATGGAGAAGGCACTGACCCGCCTGTTGGGCAAGACGCCTATGATGGTTGGCCCCGGTGTGAAAACGGGTCTGAACATCCGCATGGAGATCCACAATCAGCTGGGCGCCGACCTTGTGGCAGGCGCTGTGGCAGCTTTGGAGAAGTATTCCGCACCCATCATCATGATCGACATGGGTACGGCCACCACTATCTCCTACATCTCCGCAAAGCACACCTACGAGGGCGGCTTGATGTTCCCCGGTGTGCGCCTGTCGTTGGACGCCCTGTCTGACCATGCAGCACAACTGTCAGATATTTCCTTGCAGCATCCCAAGAGCCTTATCGGTAAGAACACCGAGGACTGCATGCGTAATGGCATCGTCTATGGCACGGCGGGTATGCTGGACGGTATTATCGACCGTATCCGTGAGACCATCCCCGAAGAAACGCCTACCATCGTTGCTACAGGCAGCAATGCACCCGTGATCGTGCGCCACTGCCGCAACAGTGTGATCTACGATAAATACCTCTTAATGGAGGGCTTGTGGGCCATCTATCACAAGAATAAGTAAGAAAAAAGGAACTGTGTCAACGACACAGTTCCTTTTCGCATGTAGTTGGTATTTTACTTTGCCAGAACCTTCTTCAGATTCACGAAGCGGGGCAGGGAGTCAACCTTGGGCAGATCGGGCTCACCCTGAATGAGGGGCAGAGCGTAGTCGATGAAGTCCTGGGTGACATAGTTGCCGGCCTCGTTGATCCACTCGCGGGGGATCTTCTTCTCCACGTTAGCAACTTCCATCAGAGGAATGAGCTTGGTGCGGCAGGCATACTTGCCATCCTGAATGCCGCGCTCGAAGCCGATCATACGGCCGGAGATACCATTGATAGCGTTCTCCACAGCGGTCTTACCGGCCATGAAGCTCTCCTCAATGTCGGTCTCGGAAGCCAGATGTGCGCCGCAGCGCTGCAGTAGGCTCAGCTCGATACCGCGAACCTTAGCGCCGGTCTCCTCCTTGA
This sequence comes from Vescimonas sp., assembly GCA_045543255.1. Classification (GTDB taxonomy): domain Bacteria; phylum Bacillota; class Clostridia; order Oscillospirales; family Oscillospiraceae; genus Vescimonas. The sequence continues at coordinate 8,994 of JAZQMH010000080.1, read as the reverse complement.
CGACCTGAGCAAGAATTGCAGCCAGACCGCCCAGCTGAGCGTGACCAAAACCATCGGTAGCAGCCACCTTAGCCTCGGAGACGAAGCCGCCGTCAGCATAGTGGACACCCTCGGAAACTGCGACGATGCAGTTGCCCTTCTCGTTGTAGACGCGCTTGACGTCAGCGATGAAGTCGGGCATAGAGAAATCGGTCTCGGGCAGGTAGATCAGGTCAGGACCATTGCCGTGAATGCCGGCCAGAGCGGCAGCAGCGGTCAGCCAGCCTGCGTGACGACCCATGATCTCCATGACGATGATCATGCCGGTGTCGTACACGTGAGCATCACGCCACACTTCCATCATGGAAGTGGCGATGTACTTAGCAGCAGAGCCGTAGCCGGGGCAGTGGTCAGTGCCGAAGAGATCGTTATCGATGGTCTTGGGCACGCCCATCACGCGGCACTCGTAGCCAACAGACTGCATGTAGTGGTTGATCTTGTTGCAGGTATCCATGGAGTCGTTACCGCCGTTATAGAAGAAATAACGGACATCGTGCTTCTTGAACACCTCGAGGATGCGCTTATAATCGGTGTCGTCCACTTCGGGATCAGCGATCTTATAGCGGCAGGAACCCAGAGCAGAAGAGGGGGTGTACTTCATCAGCTCCAGCTCAGCAGGATCTTCCATGCCCATGTCGAACAGACGATCCTCCAGCACGCCCTTGATGCCGTGCTCTGCACCCAGCACCTTGGTGATCACGCCGGACTTCAGCGCAGTGTCGATAACGCCGTAGGCACTGGCGTTAATGACGGAAGTAGGGCCGCCGGACTGACCGATAATGCAGGCGCCTCTCAATTCATTCATATCTTTTTACCTCCAAATTTTTTCGGTATTCTATTGCCAAGGGCTATTTTATCACTTAGAATTAGAAATGTAAACCTCTTTAGGCTTGCAAAATCAAAAAAATATGATACAATAGGGATGTTCCAAACAACCTGTACAAAGATTTTTCAATTGCACAGTTAATTTATTGATAAAAGGAGATAAGAATTATGCCTCTGGTTACTTCCAAGGAAATGTTTGAAAAGGCCTATAACGGCGGTTACGCCATCGGTGCTTTCAACGTCAACAACATGGAGATCGTGCAGGCCATCACTGAGGCCTGCAAGGAAGAGAATGCTCCCGTCATTCTGCAGGTGTCCAAGGGTGCCCGCGCTTACGCCAACCACACCTATCTGGTGAAGCTGGTGGAGGCCGCTGTTATTGAGTGCCCCAACATCCCCGTGGTGCTGCATCTGGACCATGGCGACAGCTTCGAGACCTGCAAGTCCTGCATTGATGGTGGGTTTACTTCCGTCATGATCGACGCTTCTTCCAAGTCCTTCGAGGAGAACATCGCCATCACCAAGCAGGTCGTGGAGTACGCTCACGATCACGGTGTTGTGGTCGAGGCTGAGCTGGGCTCTCTGGCCGGCATCGAGGATGAGGTGAACGTGTCCGCTGAGGCCGCTTCCTACACCCGTCCCGAAGAGGTGGAGGAGTTCGTGACCCGTACCGGCTGTGACTCCCTGGCAATCGCTATCGGCACTTCCCACGGTGCTTACAAGTTTACTCCCGAGCAGTGCACCGTCAACGAGCAGGGTATTCTGGTTCCTCCCGCACTGCGCTTCGACGTGCTGGAAGAGGTGACCCGCCGCCTGCCCGGTTTCCCCATCGTGCTGCACGGTTCTTCCTCCGTTCCTCAGGACTATGTTGCCATGGTCAACGGCAATGGTGGTGCTATGCCCAACGCTATCGGCGTCCCCGAGGAGCAGCTGCGTAAAGCCGCCGCTCTGTCCGTCTGCAAGATCAACATCGACTCCGACCTGCGTCTTGCTATGACCGGCACCATCCGTCAGTACTTCAACGAGCATCCCGATCACTTCGTTCCTCGTCAGTACCTCAAGCCCGCTCGCGCCAACATCAAGGAGCTGGTCCGCCACAAGCTGATCAACGTCCTGGGCTGTGCAGGCAAGGCCTAATTGAACACAATACCCATAGAAAAAAGAGCCGCGATTGCGGCTCTTTTTTATGTTCGATATTATTTCAGCAATGCGCCAAGGATGTCACCGATGATCTCACCGGCATCGTTGTCCTTTTTCTTGGAGGACTTTTTCTTCTTGTTGTCGCCGCCCAGCAGATCGCCAATGAGGTCGCCTACATCCACGTTCTTCAGCAGTGCACCGGCAAGCTCCAGCGCCACATTGTTGTCAGACTTCTTGGAGGCGGACTCCTGACCCAACAGGCTCATCAGCAGGGGAGCTGCAGCAGAGAGGATGTCGCCGGTCTTTTTGGCGCTAACGCCGGAGGACTTGGCGATTTTCTTGACGCTGTCATCTTCCTTGCCCAGCAGGTGGCCGATGATCTTGCTGCCATCGTCCAGATCCACGTTCTTCAGGAAGGAAGAGAGGTTGGAGGTATCCTTCTTACCGTGAGAGAGCAGGGCAGTGGCAAAGCTCTCGGCCGTATCTTTGTCCTCAGACTGCTTTTTTGCACCCTTCAGGAGCAAGGGAAGGGCGGCATTGAGAACGCTTGCCACCTCGTTATTGTCAGCCTTGGTAGCCTTGCTGACACCGGAAACACTGTCGCTGCTTAGAAGCGTACCGAGCAAAGAATTGATATCCATAGTAATTTCTCCACTTTCTATAAAATATATTGTTCTAATTATATCTGTACGGTGGAGAATTGTCAACGCGTTATGAACGCAAACAAGGAAAATGGGTATTGTGTAATTGGGAAAATCCTGTATAATGAAAGTGTTAATTTAATTGTGAACTCTGAGAGAATAAGGGAGGAACTGACAATGGCAGAGAAGAAAGAGAAGAAGATCATTTCCGCCGATGACGGTGCGGTAACGACTGCTTCCGAGAAGAAGGTAAAGGCCGCAAAGCCCACCGGCGATGCTAAGAAAAAGCGTCTGGTAGCCGTTATCCTTTGGGTCGTGGCAATCATCTTTGAGGTGTTGGCATTCTTAGTGGTGCTGGGCAAGGTGGATCTGAAGTTTATGCCCACCCTGTATCAGCTGATCGCCTTCTTGGTGCTGGATCTGGCTTGCGTGATCGTTGGCGCCCAGTTCTGGAAGAAGGCCAATCGCATCGATCCTGCCTCTGAGAAGAATAAGTTCAAGTTCTGGCTGTGGAACAATATGGGCGTTGTAGTCTGCGTCATCGCCTTTGTCCCCGTCATCATTTTGATGCTGGCTAATAAGAATTTGGACAAGAAAACCAAGGCCATCGCTGTTGTGGTGGCTATCATCGCTCTGCTGATCGGCGGTGTTGCCAGCTATGACTTTAACCCCGTTTCCGAGGAGATGCAGGAAGCTGCCATCACCACGCTGGGCGACAGTGATGTGTACTGGGCTCCCTTTGGCAAGGTTTATCACACCGATTCCGAGTGCCAGTCCCTTAACCAGAGCGATACGCTGACTATGGGCACTGTGGAGCAGGCCATTGCCGCCAACCGCAGCCGTCTGTGCAAGTTCTGCGCTGACAGGGATCAAATTTCCGGCGTTGTAACGGAGTAAATATTTGTACATGAAAAGAAGGTGTTCCATTCGGAACACCTTCTTTTTTATTGTGTGTTTTACAGGGTTTCCTTGATCTTCGCTGCGATCTGATCGGCGGTGAGGCCGTATTCACGCAGAACATCGGCAGCCTTGCCGGACTGACCGAACTGATCGTAGATACCGATCTTCTTGAACTTGCAGCAGACATTGCCCATCAGCACATCGGCTACAGCATCACCAAGACCACCGATGACGCTATGCTCTTCAACGGTAACGACATTGCCGCACTCCTTGGCGTACTTCAACACGCACTCTGCATCCAAAGGCTTGATGGTGTGCATGTTGATGACGCTGATCTCGATACCCTCGGCAGCGAGGAGCTTGGCAGCTTCCAGCGCCTCGTTGACCATGAGGCCACAAGCGAACACAGCGGCATCCTTACCCTCACGCAGGACGTTGGCCTTACCGATCTCGAAGGGATAGTCCTCTTCAAACACGGGAGTCGCCAAACGAGCAGTACGCATATAGACAGGGCCATTCAGCTCTGCGATAGCGAAAGTAGCCTTCTCAGCTTCCTTGGCATCGGCGGGAACCACCACGGTCATACCGGGCACGAGGCGCATGAGGGCGATATCCTCAACGGACTGATGGCTGCCGCCGTCCTCACCGACGCTGACGCCGGCGTGGGAGCAGCAGATCTTCACGTTGAACTTAGGATATGCCACGCTGTTACGGATCTGCCCATAAGCACGGCCTGCGCCGAACATTGCGAAGGTGGAACAGAAGGGGATCAGACCCATGGTAGAAAGACCGGCGCTGATGTTAACCATGTTGGCCTCAGCGATACCACAGTCATAGAAACGATCGGGGAACTCTGCCTTGAAATACTTGGTCATGGTAGCGCCTGCCAAGTCGGCATCCAGTACGACGACCTTGTCATTCTGCTTGCCCAGCTCAACGAGGGCCTTACCGTATGCCTCACGGGTTGCGATCTTCTCACTCATACTCTCAGCCCTCCAATTCCTTCAAAGCCTGATCGCGCTGCTCGGCATTGGGTGCCTTGCCGTGCCAACCGGCCTGATTCTCCATATAGGACACGCCCTTGCCCTTGACGGTATGTGCCAGGATGCAGCGGGGCTTACCTGCCACCACAGGGGCACTCAGAGCGGCCTCGATGGCGTCCAAATCGTGTCCGTCGTTCTCGTGCAGGTCGAAGCCAAAGGCAGCCAGCTTTGCGGGCAGATCGCCCAGAGACATGACCTCGTCGTTGCTGCCGTCGATCTGCAGACCGTTATTATCAATAATGACGGTCAGATTATCCAGCTTGAAATGGTTGGCAGCCATGAAAGCCTCCCAAATCTGGCCTTCCTGGCACTCGCCATCGCCCAAAATGGTGTAGACGCGGCTGTCCTTACCCAGCTGCTTTGCACCCAGTGCCATACCAACAGCGATGGAGCAGCCCTGACCGAGAGAACCGGTGGAAGCGTCCACGCCGGGCACCTTCTTGCAATCGGGGTGACCCTGCAGAATGCTGTGGAGCTGGCGGAAGTTGGTGTACTCATCGCGGCTGATGAAGCCCAGCGCTGCCAAAACGGCGTAATAGCCGGGTGCGGCGTGACCCTTACTCAGCACGAAACGATCACGATCGGGATTCTTGGGATCCTTGGGATCAATGCGCATATGGTTGCAGAACACGCTGGCGATCAGCTCCACCATAGACAGAGAACCACCGGGGTGGCCGCTGCCGGCGTTAGACACCATGGTGATGATGTCACGGCGCATCTGCTTGCATACACAGGAAAGCTCTGCCGTATTCATTGGAAAAACCTCCATTCATAATTACTTCCTCTATTCTAAGTCTTTTACCCTCTAAAGTCAATGAATACCATCGGGAAAAGGGGAGGAGAGACGAAAAATTCTCTTGACAAAAATTGTGCATCGTGCTATATATGAATTGCCATTCATATGAATAGTTGTTCATATATAGTGAGGTACAAGTATGGAATTTGAAAATACTGTCATTCATGAAGAGGTTGTGGCGCGGGTAAAGGAGAAAATGCCCCAGGAAGAGCCCATTTATGAGGTTTCTGAGCTTTTCAAGGTCTTTGGCGACTCCACCCGCAGCCGTATTATCTGTGCGCTGCACATTGAAGAACTGTGCGTCAATGATCTGTCGGCGCTGCTGAACATGACCCAGTCGGCGGTGAGCCATCAGCTGCGGATCTTGCGGCAGGCACGCCTTGTAAAGAGCCGCAAAGATGGCCGTGTGGTGTATTATTCCTTGGATGATGACCACATTGACGAGATCTTTGCCCTTGCCTTTACGCATATCATGGAAGAGAGGGAGGGATAAACTTGGCTTGTCATTGTCATGAAAGCAGCTGCGGCTGCAGCTGCAGCGAAGCACACGAGCATCAGCACAGCGAAAAGGGAAGAGGCCCGATTATTCGCACTGTCATCGCTATTGTTCTCTTAGTTGTTTCCTTCTTGTTGCCCGAAAGCATTTTTCGTTTGGCGTTTTGTCTTGCAGCCTATTTGGTAGCGGGATTTGAGGTGCTGAAAGAGGCTGCGGAGAACATTTTCCGCGGTCATGTGTTCGATGAAAACTTTTTAATGACCGTTGCTTCTATCGGTGCGTTTTGTGTAGGTGAGTATCACGAGGGCGTGGCGGTGATGGTTCTCTACACCGTCGGCGAGTGGCTGCAAGGGAAAGCTGTGGCTTCCTCCCGCGCCTCTATTCGCGCTTTGATCGCCTTGCGTCCCGATACAGCAAACCGCATAAATGGCGATGAAATGGAAACTGTAAAGGCTGAAGATATTACAGTCGGTGACGTGATTCTTGTTCACGCAGGTGAACGAATTCCGCTGGACGGCGTGATTTTGGAAGGTCGTTCCATGGTGGATACCTCGCCGCTGACGGGCGAATCTGTCCCTCGTGAGTGGACGGTGGATGATGAAGCACTCTCCGGCTGCATCAATGGTCGGGGAACGCTGAAAATCCAAGTGACGAAACCTTTCGGAGAATCCTCTGTCAGCCGCATTATGAAACTGGTGGAGGAGGCACAGGAGAACAAGGCAAAACCCGAGCAGTTTATTACCCGTTTTGCCCGCATTTATACCCCTGTGGTTTGCATTGCAGCCGTGCTGCTGGCGGTGCTCCCGCCGCTGCTGAGCCTTGGTACATGGAGCGAGTTCATCCATAAGGCGCTGTCGTTCCTTGTGATTTCCTGTCCTTGTGCGTTGGTGATTTCCGTACCCCTCAGTTTCTTTGCAGGTATCGGCTGTGCGGGAAAGCAGGGCATTCTATTAAAGGGCGGCAGCTATTTGGAGCTACTGGCAAAAGCGGAAATTGCCGCCTTTGATAAGACAGGTACATTGACCACAGGCGTTGTAGAGAACGATATGGTCTACCATGACACGGTGAAAGCTGAGGCTCACGAGGCGGTGGCACAGCTGCGCGCTATGGGACTTCACGATATTACCATGCTCTCCGGTGACACACGGGCGGCTGCTGACCGCGTTGCAGAAGCCGTGGGATTGGATCACGCCTATGCTGAACTTCTCCCCGAAGGCAAAGTCGATGCCCTCAAGGCCCTGAAGGATCGCGGCAACGTGGTCTACGCCGGTGACGGCATCAACGATGCCCCTGTACTGGCTTGCGCCGATGTGGGCGTTGCCATGGGCGCACTGGGCAGCGATGCCGCCATGGAGGCGGCAGATGTGGTCATTATGGACGATCAGCTGACACGTTTGCCCTTGGCAATCCGCATTGCGCGCCGCACCATGGCCATTGCGCGGCAGAATATCGTCTTTTCTATCGCTGTTAAAGTCGCCATTCTCCTCATTTCGTTGCTGACCAACATGGGTTTGTGGCTGGCGGTATTCGCCGATGTGGGCGTGTGCCTCTTGGCAGTGCTGAACAGCCTGCGAGTGCTACGCACCAAATAAAATGCACAGCATAGGATAGGGCAGGGGAGGCGTATTTTATGATCTTACTGCCTTATCGGCGGATGCAGGCGGTATCCTATGCCCATTACTGGGCGTATCGCCGCAATCCTGCCTTCTATGACTTTGAAGAAATCGGCGGCGATTGCACCAACTTTGCGTCCCAGTGTCTATATGCAGGGACAGGTGTGATGAACTTTACACCTACATTCGGCTGGTACTATCGCAGCGCCGAGGATCGCGCTCCTGCGTGGAGCGGCGTAGAGTTTTTCTATAACTTTCTGACCCGCGCCGATAGTTCACCGGGGCCCATCGCCACATCGAGCCAAAATCTCACACTGGCAAGACCAGGTGATATGATTCAGTTGCTATTTGAAGGCGATGTATTTCAGCATACGCCTGTGGTGATCTCCGCGGATGGCAGCGGTGATCCAAGCCGTATTTTCTTGGCGGCACACAGTAACGATGCCGATTGCCGTCCATTGGATACGTACAATTTTCAGCGGTATCGTTTGCTGCATATTGAGGGCTATTTTGCGTAAAAAAGACGGGGAAGAACTCAATCTTCCTCGTCTTTATCTTCAATTTTCCCTTTCATTTTCATACGTGACAAGGGATTTGCCTTTGCAGCTACGCGCAGGGCTTCATTGTCAATATGGGTGTAGATCTCCGTGGTATTGAGATGCTCATGGCCCAAAACTTCTTGCACAGCTTTGACATCCACGCCGTTTTGCAGCATCAGCGTTGCGGCAGTATGACGGAGCTTATGGGAGGAATATTGCTGGCTGTCCAATCCCGCTGCGCCGAGGTGTTTCTTTACCAAATGATGGACGGTAGCGCGGGTAATACGCTGATTTCTCGCCGATAGGAACAGTGCATCACGATCTTTTCCCGTAATGGGACGGCGCACAGAGAGATATTTGTTCAGCGCATCCTTGCAGGCTTCATTTAGGTAAACAATACGCACCTTATTGCCCTTACCAAGAACACGGACAGCTTCATCCTGAATATCGCCGATATTGAGGCCGATCAGCTCAGAAATACGCAATCCACAGTTCAAAAACAGCGTCAAAATGCAGAAATCACGCTCTCGATGGGCACCATCCACCGATTCCAGCAGGGAAAGGGAGTCCTGCAGCGTCAAATAGCGGGGGAGGGAACGCATTTGCTTAGGCGTATCCACATCTTTACAGGGATTTTCGTCCAAAACATGCACTTTATTGCACAAATAATTGAAAAAAGAGCGAATTGAGGCCAATTTTCGTGCTCTTGATGCAGCATTTAACCCTTTGTTAGAAATTTCACTATTGTGAAATTTTTGACGATCACGGCTCAAATAGGTCATGTAGCCGTAAATATCCGAGAGTGTCACAGACTTGATTAGGGGAAGGTCAACATCCATAATGTCGATCTCATCCAGCTGTAAGTCCCGAAGAGCAGGATCGCGGGTTTGTTTTAGATAACGGAAGAAATTCCGCAGATCTAAAAAGTATTCAAAGTCGGAGGCCAAGCGGTCTTAGGAAGA